>LZRT01000093.1 GCA_002159075.1 Bacillus thermozeamaize | reverse complement strand
TGCAGATGGCGTTCCGTACAGACCTCCCCGGGTAAGGGTGTGGACTTTCCGCTCATGTACCTGCCCAATATACTGGAGCTAGCCCTTGGCGGCTTAGGACTTCGTCTTGTTTCGCAGACTCATCCGGTTAACCCAGCCTCAGATTGGGTTCGTATGCCTCAGGTCAAGCGTTTGCCTTAAGCTTCCTCCAGATTCCACCTCGCGGTGGACACCCTTGCTCTCGGCTAACGGTAGCGCTCGCCAGCCCCCGTCCGGGACTTTCACCCTATAGCCAACACCCATGCCGGGCGCACATAAAAAATCACCCTAGGCTTACGCCCGGGTGATCGGCATGTCACGCACAAACCGCATCACGCACAAACCAACAAGGTGAAAACAGGCTTAAAACTCGCGGAAGGCAGGCACCACGGAACCTTTGTATTTCTCCTCGATGTAGGCTTTCACCTCATCGGATGTGAGCGCCTTTGCCAGTTTGCGCAAGTTTTCGTTGCCTTTGTCCTCTTCACGGACGACAAGCACGTTGACATATGGCGAGTCGCTTTCTTCAATGGCCAGCGCATCCTCTGTCGGTACCAGGTCAGCTTGCAACGCGTAGTTGGTGTTGATAACGGCAATGTCCGCATCTTCCAGCGTGCGCGGCAGCATGGCCGCCTCCAACGTCTTGATGTTCAACTTTTTCGGATTTTCCGCGATGTCGTTCACAGTGGCTTCGATGCCGGCATTCTCCTTCAGCTTGATCAGGCCGGCCTTTTGCAACAGGAACAGGGCACGCCCGCCATTGGTCGGATCGTCGGGAATGGTCACGACAGCTCCCTCTTTGAGTTCATCCAGCGACTTGATCTTCTTGGAGTAAATGCCCATCGGCTCGATGTGCACGCCCACCAGCGGCACCAGATTCAGGTTCTTCTCGGACGACATTTTCTCCAGATAAGGAATGTGCTGGAAGTAATTGGCGTCAATCTCTTTATCCTGCAGGTTCAGGTTCGGCTGAACATAATCCTCATAAACCACCACTTCCAGCTGGATCCCCTCTTTTTCCAGGGCCGGCTTGACCACATCCTCCAGGATCTCGGCATGCGGAACCGCCGTGGCACCCACTTTCAGCGTCACTGGTTCGTTCGTATCCTGGGCCTGGCCTGCATTGCTCTGATTGGACTGATCCTGCGAACCGTTCGGCGCAGCCGTGCCGCAAGCGGCCAGCGCCAGCATCAAGACCAGGAGGATGATGCCCAAAAACAAACGTTTCAACAATGATGACACACTCCTTTGCATTCTTTGAATATTTGATTGGATTAGTAGGAATTGATTTCTATAGGGTGATTATACAACACGATGCACTGGATGAAAAGCAAAACGCCAGGCCGCTTTGTCACCATATACGCTTTATCGCTCATGCGCTTTACCGCTTGTCTACCCGCCGGGCAAGCCAATCGCCCAGTGACTGCAAAAGTTGGACCATCAACACCAGGATGATGGTCACCACGGCCGTGATATCCGGCTGGTACCCCTGGTACCCGTAGCGGATGGCCATGTGCCCCAGTCCGCCGCCGCCGATGGCCCCGGCCATCGCCGTATAGCCGACAATCGTCACCGCAGCGACCGTGATCCCGGAGACAATGGACGGCAAACTTTCCGGCAGCAGCACCTTGTAAATGATTTGCCAATTGCTGGCCCCCATCGCTTGCGCCGCTTCGATCACGCCCCGGTCCACCTCGCGCAGGGCGGTTTCAATCAGGCGGGCGACGAAGGGCGCCGCGGCGATGACCAGGGAAACGGTCGCCGCCTGCCAGCCAATCGCTGTGCCGACCACCAGCCGGGACACGGGGATGAGCAGGATCAGCAAGATCATAAAGGGAATCGAACGAAACACGTTGATGATCATGCCCAACACCGAGTTCAGGAAGCGGTTTGGCATCAGTCCGCCTTTGTCAGAAAGGACAAGCAGCACCCCCATCGGCAAGCCGAGCATCGTGCTGAACAGCAAGGAAAATCCTGTCATGTAAATGGTCTCAAGCGTCGCCTCCATCAGCTGGGGCAGCTTGTCCAACAGGTTGTCAAACATCCTGGCGGATCACCTCCACCCTGACGTCCTGCGCGAGCAAAAAATGGCGGGCTTTTTCTCTCTCCTCTTTTTCCCCCTGGATGTGCAAATCCACTGTCCCGAACGGCCGTTGCTCGACCGGCTGAATGTGGCTTTGCAGGATCGCCACCTCGAGGGCATGCCGGCGAATCAACTCCGGTATGACCGATGCATGGTTCTCATTTCCACTGAGGATGCAGCGCCAGATTTCCCCGTGGGGAGGAACGTGCAACCTCTCGTCGCTTGCGGCAGGAACCTGCGCCAACTGTTGTACAAACTGGCGAGTAATCGGTTGTCTGGGGTTGCGGAAGACCTCCTCGACCGGCCCGATCTCCACCAGTCTCCCCCGCTCCATCACCGCCACCCGGTGGCAGATTTTCCGGATGACGTGCATTTCATGGGTGATCAGCACAATCGTCAGGCCCATTTCCTCGTTGATCCGCCGGAGCAGTCCCAAGATGGAATCCGTGGTCTGTGGATCCAGCGCCGAGGTCGCCTCGTCGGAGAGCAGGACTTTCGGATGGTTGGCCAGCGCCCGGGCAATCCCCACGCGTTGCTTTTGCCCCCCTGACAACTGAGCCGGATAAGCGTCGGCACGTTCGGACAAGCCCACGAGCCGGAGCAGCTCATCCACCCGGGCACCGATCTTTTCTTTCGGCCAGCCGGCCACCTCCAACGGAAAAGCCACATTTTCCCGCACCGTCCGCGACCACAACAGATTGAAATGCTGAAAAATCATTCCAATCTCCTGCCGCGCCTTGCGCAAGGAGGTTTTGGCAAGACGGGTCATTTCCCGCTGCCCGACTTGGACCGACCCGGAGGTAGGTTTCTCCAGCATGTTGATCATCCGGATCAAGGTGCTCTTTCCCGCGCCGCTGTAACCAATGACGCCGAAGATTTCCCCTTCCCGGATCTCCAGATCCACTCCGTCCACAGCCACGACATCCTGGCTCCCGTCACGGAACACTTTGCGCAGTTCACGGATCCGGATCACGGCGTTCTCCCCCTCAAAAAAAGCGCTCCTGTAAGGCACGTAAACGCAAAAAGGTGAAAAAACAAAAAAACCATTCCGCGTGCAGGAATGGACGTTTCCTTGCCAATGATTGAATCTTAGCATGTGTCTATGGATCTGTCAATCTATGCGTTTTTCGGCATCTTTCAAGGGGCGCTTTTGCAGGGGGATTTTCGCCCGCCTTTCCGCAATTTGCCGGTTCAGCCAGGCATACACAGGACGAAGCCGCTGTTCCGTACGATAAATGTTCCGCAACGTGTCCAGATCGGCGGGCAGCCTTTTCGCCGGTGCATCCAAACCGGAAGCCAGACGTTCCGAAGGAAGCGCCTGGTTTTGATCGGCTTGCTGCAATAAAGACCATAACGCATGAGGAAACATCACGTAGGCCAGCAAAGCCTGAAATCCCTCAGCCGTTAAGGGAATTTGCCGTTCATATCCGCCGACGGCAGACCGTACCGCCCGTTCCAGTTCCGGACTATCCCAGGCGGACAGCAGCAGTCTCCCCAAGTCACTGAGCCCGTTCCCCGGCAAAAAGCTCTTCCACGGCGCCAGCTTCACCTCTCCTGAAGACAGGAGCAGAAAACTGTCTGCCAGCTCCCCTAACGTCCACACACAAACGGATGGAACAGGACGATGCTTGAGGTCTTCCAAGATCCAGATGGCGGTATCGATCCGCTCCATCATCTGCGGCACATTTCGCAGGAACAGCCGCTCCTCTTCAGGCAATCCCGGGACTTCCTGCCATTCTTTTCGCACCTCCAGCACCTTCTGGCGCCGCGTTCTCATCTTTTGCAGCCATGCTTCAAACGCATGGCCCGTAAGATCAGCTTCATGCCGGCTGCCGGCGTGCGTTTGCCCATCGGACATTCTCGCCTCCTGGAGCTCGCGGTGTAACCGCCCCAGCAATTCTCCCCATCGCGCGTACTCTTCCGTCGTCTGCGGCGCAGCCAAAGGTTCAGCCTGTTCCGGCCACCTGCATAAGGTGTAAGCGCGGCGGCTGGTGATCACCGCCCACTGCCGCTGTTTCGTCCGCACGAGAGGCAGGGGGAACGGGCTGTTCCGATGCATGAGAACGTGGTAAACCGTCAAAAAGTTTTTCAACCTTGAGCGCTTGCGCCATGCCTGTAACCAGCCGGTTGCCTGGGGTGTCTGGACCAGATACCCCCGCTCCCGGGAAGCTACGCCGGTCACGCGCAGGGGATATTGGCGCAACACAATCGCCACTTCCCGTAATGCATCCGTTCGCATCTTCTCGCCTCTTCCCATCGGTTTCCATCCGTCCCGGCAACATTTGGAAGCAGGCGGCCGCCTCCCGCCGGCCACCCGTTCACGTGTCCTTTTTGAGGGGGATCATGAGCAGGTTCCCTTCTTCCAAAAATGTCGCGTGCGTGAGCCGGTTCATCCGCATCAGTTCCTCCAAATTGACGTCAAACTGCATGGCCACATCCTCGAGCCGTTCACTTTCCTTGACGCGGTACACGCGAATCGAAGCAAACCGCTCCTCTTTCCCCTGCAAGATGGGCGACAGGTAATCGCTGACAGTGGGGACCGCCTGCTCTTCCAACCTGTCTTCAAGCTCATCCTCATGGAGTTCTTCATGGAATGCTTCGCTGTCGCCAGGGCCGGACACAGTGGGCCACGCCGGATCCTCCGGCTCATCCGCCTCGAGAACGGGGCTAAACGACTCGTCATCTGACAGAAAATCGACCGTCTCTTCCTCTATGGCATGCTGCTCCCCGGCCTCATCCGGGGCCTGGAAAACTGATTTTCCCAGCATTCCCTCCAAAAGGCTGGAAAGCTTCGGCTGGTCCTGGAGGCGTTTTGCCGAAACCGTGACACGGAGCGGTTCTTCCGTTTCACCTAAATCTTCAGCTTCTAAATCTTCAGCTTCCCCCATCTGAACCGCTTCTTGCGCATCCGCTTCCCCGGTTTCTCCCTCCTCATCTGCATCCGGGTTCGGCCATGGCTCTGCATCCTTTTGTGCGGCCAATTCCGCCTCTTTTTCAGGCGCCGTCGCGTGTTCCTCTTTGTTCTCCGCTTGCTCCGTCTTTGGCCTGGCTACCAGCAGGAACTCATCTTCTTCCGCCAGCCCCTCTCTTTCCGTCTCTGCCTCCTGCTGATCTGTCTCTATCTCCTGCTGTTTTCCATCCGCTTCTTGACCGTCCTCTCTTGTCACTCTCCCTGCCACCACCTCAACGGCCCATTCATCCGGCGGCTGATAGGCCCATTCATCGGGAGGCTTGAGCCTCTCGGTGAATCGCAAGGTCTCCGCCGCCTCTTCCGTCCTGGCGGGTTGAGAGGCCGGCGGCCGTTCGAACACCCCTTCGACGGCCAGCTCGGCCAGCACCTCCAAGTCATTCGGCGGGATCATTTCAAAGTCCATCTGAGTCACAACTAACCGCAGTTTTTCCGGTTCGGGAACCCGCTCGCGCGGCAGCACGATCTCCAGCGGGATATGGTAAACAAACGGGTACGGCTCGGAAGTCCGTTCAACCTGCTCCTCATCCTGCGGGCGGTCCTGTTCCAGCTCGTATGCCGTCAGCGGCAACGATTCCGCCAGATAGATGCCCCTGACAACCATCTGTCCGCGAAGGGTAATCTGTGTCTCCTCAGACGCCACTTCCACATCCGGGACGAGCTCCAGATTCAGAATTTCCTCCACGCGGCCTTTAAACAGCTCCAGCGTCAACCGCTCGTGAAAATCCAACCGAAGGACTGGTGACTGCTCACTCAACAATCTCCCTCCCTGCTTTCAAAACCTCGTGAAATCATAGGTCCACGAGGGAAGCATGGTTACACTCCCTCAACGGAATGTATATGGTCCTTGACGGTTGAATAGTACTGGTACGCATATATTACAGCGATTTCAGCGCTTCACGCTGCGCCTCTACCGTCCGATCCAGATCCTCCTGGGTGTGGGCCGTGGAGATGAACATCCCTTCAAACTGCGACGGCGCAATAAACACGCCCAGGTCAAGCAATTTCTGGAAATAACGGGCGAAACGCTTGGTGTCTGAGGTCTTCGCTGTGGCAAAGTTGGTGACCGGTTGGGAAGTGAAGAAGAGGCTCATCATCGACCCCACGCGGTTGATCTGACATGGAATCCCCACTTCTTCGGCGTTGCGGCGAAATTGCTCTTCGAGGTAAGCCGCCTTTTTCTCCAGCGATTCGTACACCCCCGGTTTGCCCAGCTCTTTCAGGGTGGTCAGTCCCGCCGCCATCGCCAGAGGGTTTCCAGACAATGTCCCCGCCTGGTATACCGGCCCTGCCGGGGCCACCTGTTCCATGATCTCCCGCCTGCCGCCGTAAGCTCCCACCGGCAAGCCGCCGCCGATGACTTTTCCCAACGTCGTCAGATCGGGAGTCACCCCGTAAAGTCCCTGCGCCCCTTGATAACTGACGCGAAAACCAGTCATCACTTCATCAAAAATCAGCAGGGCGCCGTATTCCTGGGTCAGCTTCCGCAAACCTTCCAAAAATCCGGGCAAGGGCGGCACCACTCCCATATTGCCGGCCACAGGCTCCACAATCACGGCGGCAATTTCTTCGCCGAAACGTTCAAAGATCACTTTGACACTTTCAAGGTCATTATACGGCGCGGTCAACGTGTGGGCAGCCACCTGCGGCGGCACGCCCGGGCTGTCTGGCAGGCTCAGGGAGGCCACTCCGGATCCGGCCTTGATCAGCAAACTGTCAGCATGTCCGTGGTAGCTGCCTTCAAATTTCACAATCTTGTCCCGTCCCGTATATCCTCTCGCAAGGCGCAGGGCGCTCATCGTCGCCTCAGTCCCCGAGTTGACCATCCGCACCACTTCAATGGAAGGAACAATCTCGCTGACCAGCTGGGCCATTTCCGTTTCCAGTTCTGTCGGCGCGCCAAAACTGGTGCCTCGCTGCGCTGTCTCCTGGATGGCCCGCACGACGGCCGGGTGGGCATGCCCCAAAATCAGCGGGCCCCAGGAACCGAGGTAATCGATGTACTCATTGCCGTCGATGTCAAAAACCCGGGATCCTTCTCCCCTCTCAATGAACACGGGATCGGTTTCCACTGCCCGAAACGCCCTGACGGGGCTGTTCACCCCTCCGGGAAGGTATTGCACGGCTTTGCGAAACGCTTCGATGGAACGATGTCGTGCACGACTCAAGCTTCACCACTCCTTCACATTCACAGCATGCGATTTGTCCCGGACTTCGTCCTATACAAGTTTCCGCCGTGACAGAATCTCACTCTGTTTCGGAATCCCACGCTATTCCGATCGCCTCCATGCTAACCCATTTTTTTCCCCGACACAAGCAACGGTCCCTGCCAACAGGGACACATGGATTGGCATTTGCCGCATGTTGCGCTAGAATCAAGGGGATCCTGAAAATCATAGATTTTGGAAAAGAAAAGAGAAGCAGAAAAGGAGGATCATCGTGAGTTGGAAAACAGCCGATCTCTGTGACGCATTTGGACAAGAGGTCCAGGTCTGCCAACCCCTCTTCCGGTCATTTGGGGGGAATCAGCGGTTTTGCGGACCCGTGGCCACGGTTCGCGTATACGAAGACAATGTCCTCGTCAAACAAGCCATTGAAAGCGTGCCGGCCGGTTCGGTCCTGGTTGTCGACGGCGGCGGCTCCACGAGCTGTGCGCTTCTGGGGGATAACCTGGCGGCCATCGCTGTATCCCGGGGACTCGCGGGATTCATCATCCATGGCTGCGTACGCGACACAGCCGAACTGGCCAAGATGCAGGTGGGCATCTACGCATTGGCAAGCAACCCGCGGAAAAGCAACAAGCAGGGGAAAGGACAACGGGATATCACCCTCTGGTTCGCCGGGGCCGAATGGACGCCGGGAGCCTGGGTCTATGCGGATGAAGACGGGATTTTGGTGGCTCCGAGGGCATTGCATACATGAACAAACAAGGGGACGGCCGTCTTTTCGGACGCCGTCCCTCTTATTACAACCATTCTCCACAACGCCTGGCTTATCCGCACCGGCGATACCCGTTGCCGCAACCGCCGCAACCGCCGCCACATCCCGTCGCCGTATCCTCATCGTTGCGCGGCACCTTGATCGTGTGCGACACCGAACGCGCCAGCGTACGGCTGACATGATACAGCATCTTGTCCACGCGATCCTCTGCCGATTTGTAGGCCTTGACCACTTCCAGACGATGCAGCTCCTCCCAAAGCTGGCGCAACTCGGCATCCTTTTCGCGGTAGTCCGGATGCCACCAGCCCACTTTGGCCACCTCTTCAAATTCCGCCTTTTTGCGTTTGAAGCGGGCGATCAGGTTCTGTGCCTCGCGATCCTGCTGCAAGGCTTCCCGCCTGGCCAGGTATTCCTGCACCTCCCGGGATTGCTTGATCATCTCGGCCAGTTCGTAGGCGTGGAGGAGGATGGAAGACATATCCAACGTGGATGACATCTTCACCACCTCTGGCCCCATTATAGCACAAAAGTTCGGGTCAGGATAAGCGAACGCAGACATAAGAAAGCCCCCGCCATGAAATGACGGGGGCCACAAGCGGCCGGATGATCACTTTGGACCGAGAATCGTAAAGATAATCGCGATCACGGCAAGGACGCCGAAAGAAACGGTAAAACCGACCACTGCATCGACAAAATCGTTCTCAACGCGTTTTTTTGCCCGATTGGCCATGAGAACTCCTCCTGTACAAAATGCTAAGGCAATCAGCTTTCAGCCAGAAGCTTCCTGAACTCCTCCGTGAGCTTGGGTACCACTTCAAAGAGGTCTCCCACAATGCCGTAGTCCGCCACCTGGAAGATATTGGCTTCCGGATCCTTGTTGATCGCCACGATCACTTTCGAGTTGGACATTCCCGCCAAGTGCTGGATCGCGCCGGAAATACCGCAGGCGATGTACAGGTCAGGTGTGACCACTTTTCCGGTTTGCCCGATTTGCATGGAGTAATCACAATAACCGGCGTCACAGGCACCCCTGGATGCGCCAACCGCCGCGCCCAGCACCTCTGCCAGTTCATAGAGCGGCTTGAATCCTTCCGCGCTTTTCACACCGCGGCCGCCTGCGACGATGATTTTGGCTTCGGTCAGGTCAACGCCGGTTGAGGTTTTCTTCACCACTTCCTTGACCAGCGTGCGCAAAGAATCGTCGCTCAGCTCGACAGCCAGGTCCACCCTCTCGGCGGAACGGCTGGTGTCCGGCTCGTCGAAACCGATGTTGTTGGGCCGAACCGTGATAAACAAGGTGCCGCTCTTGAATTTCCGCTTGGCAAACGCCTTTCCGGAATAGATCGGGCGCGTGGTGATCACTTCGTCGCCATTGACCTCCACGTCCGTGCAGTCGCTGATCAGGCCCAAATCAAGCTTTGCGGCCACGCGGGGAGCCAGGTCTTTCCCCAGAGCGGTATGCCCCAGCACAATCGCATCCGGTCCCACACTCTCGATCACTTTCGTGAAGGCCTGCAGGTAACCGTCCGTCGTGTACTGGTTGAGCTTTTCGTTGTTGACGACAACCACTTGATCCGCCCCATAATGCGCCAGCTGATCGACATAACCGTCTGCCGCAGAGCCAAACGCTGCCGCCACAACACTGCCGCCGTTGCTGATGCGACGGGCCGCATTCAACGCTTCAAAAGTCACATTGCGCAAGTTTCCGTCTTTTGCTTCTGCCAATACCAGAACTTTCTTCGCCACGAACGTTTCCTCCCTTTCCCCGTTGATTCCACACAGATTCACCAGAAAATCGGATGATGACCGTTAAATCACCTTGGCTTCGTTACGCAGCAGCGATACCAGTTCCTTCGCCTGCTGGTCCACGTCCCCTTCCAGAATCTTGCCGGCCTGTTTCTTTGGCGGCAGAAAGACCTCTACCGTCTCGGTCTTGGCCTGAATCTCTTCCGGATTGATGCCCAAATCGGCGGCAGTCAAGCGCTCCAGCGGCTTTTTCTTCGCCTTCATGATGCCCGGCAGCGACGGATAGCGCGGTTCGTTGAGACCTTGCTGCGCCGTAACCAACACCGGCAGCTTGGTTTCGATAATCTCCACGTCACCTTCCACATCGCGTTCCACCGTCACCTTGTCGCCGTCAATCTCCAGCTTGGTAATGGTCGTAATCTGAGGGATGTCCAACAGTTCCGCAAGACGCGGCCCGCCTTGTCCAGCCCCATCATCCACAGCCACGTTTCCGCAGAGGACAATATCGAAAGGCTGTCTTTTGACGGCTGCGGCCAGCACCTTGGCGGTCGTGTATTCATCGCCGAACAACGATTCATCATTGATCAGAACCGCTTTATCCGCTCCCATCGCCAGCGCTGTCCGCAACGCGTTTTCAGCGCGGTCCGGCCCGATGGTGATGACCGTCACTTCGCCGCCAAACTGTTCCTTTAATTTGATTGCCTCTTCCACGGCATATTCATCGTACGGGTTGATGATGAATTCAACGCCGTCTTCATTGATCTGGCCATCCTTGATGGTGATCTTCTCTTCCGTGTCGAATGTCTGCTTGAGACAAACCACAATATTCATACAAAATCTCCTCT
>LZRT01000092.1 GCA_002159075.1 Bacillus thermozeamaize | reverse complement strand
ACTTTCCCTCGTCCCTCAAATTGCAAGTGCTGATCGAGCAGGTACACGTGTTTGCCGGTTTGACGATCCATGTACAACCTCCGCTTGAAGCGAATGCTGCCAAACACGGTGTTGACGCTGGTTTCCCGTTCCGCCTTGACGCGAAAACGCTGGCGATCCCTTTGCTCAAGGATGATCTGATCCAACATCTCCAACGCTGTCTTCATCGCGCTGGCGAACGCTTCCTGCATCTCCCGGAACATCCACTGCTCAAGCTCTTTCATTGTGGGAATGATTGTGGTAAAGTGCTGCACAGGAGCTTCCTCCTCTTGGTGTGTGTTTTGTACCAAATTCACTTTACCAAGGGAGAAGCTCTTTTTTCTATGTTCGCTTTTTCCAGACTTTACCCCCACGCAAATTTTACTCTAACATTCCGTGTACCAGGGATCCTCGATATGCCGGGTGTAAAGGGATCGGAAATGGCCGATCAGCGATCGGGCCAGATCCTCCCGGTTGATGAACATCGCCCGGTACGAGGGGAGCATGAACATGCGCCAGAACATGTTGCGCTCGCGGCTGTCCGCCGGTCCGAAGGAGCCGAAGACGGCCTCGGCCAGCCGGTTCCAGGCCGTCACGTTCATTCTCCTGTCGGAAACATAGGCCGGACACAGCGACAATTGATCCAGCAAATATTGCAGCGAATCCGATACGGGCGGCGGACCGTGATAACTGTCACCGGCGGTGCGGGACCGGCCGGCCAGGGTATAAAGGTGTTTGCGCTCGTCTTCGCTCAGCCGCAACACACGGGCCAGGCTGTCCAGCACCTGATCGGAGACATTGATCGCCCTGCCTTGTTCGAGGGAAGTGTACCAGGGAAGCGAAATGCCGGCGAGCGCGGCGACTTCTTCCCGCCGCAATCCTTTCGTTCTCCGCCGGTTCATATCGGCATGCGGCAAGCCGACGCTTTGGGGCGTCATCCGCAGCCGGCGGGACCGCAAAAATCGGCCGAGCTCCCTTCGTCGTTGTTCCCCGTTCATGACGGCGGCCTCCCCTCAAACTGATATTGGCAACAGCAGTATCGCCGGTCATGGGACTGGCACAAGCAGAAGCGGTGATGGCAGTACAATTGCGGTTCTTCTTGCCCCGGCAAGCCCGCCGTAAAATGAAGCCAAATCCTGTTGTGCTTCATTTTACCACGTTTGGGGTCATTCGGGTAAATGAAGCATCCAGCAACGCCAAACCGGAGGTGGCCGATTTGGAGCGGCATTTGTTTTCCCCTTTTCGCGTGAAAGGACTGGAGCTCAAAAACCGCGTCGTCATGGCGCCCATGGTGCAAAACTCCGTCACCGCCAAGGACGGCAAGCCGAACGAATGGCATTACGTCCATTATCTCAGCCGGGCGATCGGCGGGGTTGGCCTGATCATCATGGAAATGACGGATGTGGAACCGGACGGACGCATTACGGATGCCGACCTGGGGCTTTGGTCGGACGAGCACATTCCGGCTTTCGCCAGGATCATCGACGGGGTTCACGCCCACGGCGCCAAAATCGGGATCCAGATCGCCCATGCCGGCCGCAAGGCGGAAGATGCGGCAAGGCCGGTCGCCCCGTCTGCGATTGCGTATCCGGGTCCCGGCTTTCGGGTGCCCCATGCCCTGACGGCCGACGAGATCGAACGGATCGTGCGGCTTTTCGCCGACGCGGCGCGGCGCGCCGTCGAGGCGGGGGCGGACATGATCGAGCTTCACGGGGCCCACGGGTACTTGATTCATCAGTTCCACTCCACGCTGACCAACCAACGGGACGATGCATACGGGAAAGACCTGGCGCTCTTCGGCGTTCGGGTCATACAGGCCGTGAAAAAAGAACTGCCGCAGGACATGCCGCTGTTTTTCCGGATCTCGGCGGTCGAATACGCGGACGGCGGCTATGACCTCGACCACGCCATCCGTCTCTGCGAAGTGTATCGGGACGCGGGCGTGGATGTCTTCCATATTACTTCGGGCGGGGAGGGGCCGGCCGGGCGAAGGAAGCCGGGCAACTACCCCGGCTTTCAGGTGCCGTTTGCCCGCAAAATCAAAGAGGCCCTTGACGTCCCCGTCGTCGCGGTGGGAATGTTGGAAGATCCAATCCTTGCCGACGCCGTCATCCGCAACGGGGACGCCGACCTCGTGGCGATCGCCCGCGGCCTGCTGAGGGATCCGCACTGGGCATTAAACGCGGCGGTCGCTTTAAAACAGCAGCCAAGCGTTCCGAAGCAATACGTGCGGGTGTATCCGTGAAGAAAAGACGCCGGGAAAGGTCCCGGCGTCTCGTACTGTCGATAAACCCTTGTCAGCTCAGCGGGACTCCGCATATTTCTTGAAATTGTCCATGATCGCCTGCCAGCCCGCCCGTTGAAACTCGACGGGGTGCGTGCTTTCCGCGTCGAACGTTTCAACGACCTCCGTTTCATTCCCCCGCGCAATGAACGAGATATGGACTTTTCGTCCGTCGCCCAGGGTATACGCGATTTCCTCATGGATTTTCACGACGTCGTAAATGCCGCCAAAATCGAACCCCATGCTGCCGTCTTTCGCTTCCATCCTGGTCACAAACCTGCCGCCGACCCGCAAGTCATTTTCCGCCCATGGCGCGTGCCATTCATCCGTGGCGTGGTTCCATTTCGTGATGTGTTCCGGTTTCGACCAATACTCCCACACTTTTTCCACCGGAGCCTGAATGACGGCCTGGACGGTGACTTTCACGGAATTGCCTGTTTCCAAAGGAAGGCACCTCTTTCATCCATGTTATTTTTGTTCCTCATCATGTAAGACGAAATCCAATGGAGAAAATTCATCGGTCATCGGTTATGATGTGAGGGCAGGAAGCGCGGGAGATCTTTGATTGGCCCTCACGATCTTTTCGAAAATTTTGCAGTTCGTTTACAAATCAAAAACGGGGGATCTCCTGGACCAACGGAGCCAAAGAAGCTTTCCAGATTGGTTTTTGGGCTTGCCTGACGGTGGTGTCCTTTCAAATCATGATGATGCTGAATGCAGAGCAGGGAAAAACATGGCGAAAAAAACCGGAGCTGGATGACCCCGATGCCATCCTGCCCCGGAAAAGGTCCGACGCCAATCGCCTTCGGATCGCTCAACCTTGCAAACTGCGCTGCTGTGTCCTCTCGGCGGAAAGATCATAGGCTCTGGCCATCTGGTCAAAGATCAGGGCCGCTTCCGCCCGGGTGACATAAGGACCGCCGGTTTCGATCCGTTCCCCGATGAACGAGAACAGGTACTCGACGTATCCGCTGAGGAACGCCTTGTAGATTTCATCCGCCGTCACATGGCCGTTCGGATTGAACCGTCCTTCTTTCAGATACTCGTACCGGTACATCGCTCCGGCATAGCTGGCAAACCAGTCGTCCGCCTCCACATCTTCGAAGACTTCCGCGGCCAAATCGGCATCACCCTCTTCCACCATCACAAAAAACCGCGTATACATGGCCGCCGCTTCCGCCCGCGTCAGCAGTCGGTCGGGACGGAAGGTGCCGTTCCCCGTTCCTTCGATGACGCGTTGCGCGGCCAGCCGGTGAACCGCCTGCCGGTAGGGGGCGTCATCGGGAACGTCGGAGAATGTTTTTTCGCTCTTGATGATGAAATAGTAGCCGCTTCCAAAGATCATGGCCGTCAGCATCCGGCGGCCGTCCCGGATGGACGATGCCATGCCCAATGGTTCGAATTGGCCGCTTTCCGGATAATACATCATGCCGGAAGAGAATTCCCAGTCGATGACCGGTTCCGCGGGCAGCCAATGCGTGTAGTAACCGACCAAGCTCTCCTCGTCCAACAATTCTTCGTTTGCCCATAACCCCATTTCGATGGCAATCGGGTCGGTCAGCGGGACCATCCCTTGCTCTTTGGCCGCCTGCAGAATGTGTTCCGCTTCATTCGCGTCCGGTTTTGCGATGCTCAGTTCAAACCAGATTTCCCCGACCGCAAGCTCCTGTTCTTCCGCCAGCCGCCGCAATACCTGGCCATTCGGGATCTTCGCAAATTCGCCCAGGGGTGTTTCGAATACGAGGAGATTTCGGGGATTGTCGTCGGAGATGGCCAATATGTGCTCCCCGTTCATCCGCACGACGATCTGGTCCGCGTCCTCGTCGGCCTGAACCGTTAACCGGATCGTTTTTTCCTCGCCGGGGACGCCCCGCGCCAGCGCCTGTTCCACCTGTTCAGCGGTGATTACCGCCGGTTTGGATTCAGCCGCGTCGGCATTTGCCGCGTCCTCGGCAAAAACCGGCGCCTGAACGACGGCAAACACCATCATCATTACAACGAGCGAATGCAGAAGTTTCCTTTTTCCCATGCGTTTCATGGCTTCAACGTTTTCCTTTCTCCGATGAAAAATATATGTCAAGGCACAGAATAACATCCGATGACAAAGCGGTGCTAAAAGAATTCTAAAGTTTTCTTTATGTAAGAAAATAAAATGGGACCGGCACGTCTTTCGGGGAATAACAAATGGGAAAAAATGGCTTTGGCGCACTTTATGTTTTCGCAGTTGACAGAACAGAGTGATTTACTGTAAAAAACACTCTTTTCTGTAGTGGCAAAATCCTGTATGATAACAAATGTAAGCGCTTCATATCCAAAAACCCTTATCTGATGGAGGCTGTGATTGGCATGGAAAATCGTCCTCAGTGGGGAACCCGAATGGGTTTTATCCTGGCCGCTGCCGGTTCGGCCATCGGTTTGGGGAATATCTGGCGCTTCCCGGCTGTCGCTTATGAAAACGGCGGCGGAGCATTTTTCCTCCCCTACCTGTTTGCGCTTCTGACGGCAGGGATTCCGCTTCTCATTCTGGAATTTGCAATCGGTCACAAATACAGGGCGTCGGCTCCCGGATCTTTCGCCAAGATCAACAGGAAGTTCCAGGGAATCGGCTGGTGGCAACTGGTCATTTGCTTTGTCATCGCGGTCTATTACGCGGCGGTCATCGCCTGGGCGCTGTCCTACGCGGTATTCTCGATCAATCTGCGCTGGGGAGACGACACCGAGGGATTCCTGTTCGGCCAGTATCTGAAACTGGCTGATACGCCGGGGCAATTCGGCGGCATCGTGCCGGGCGTGTTCATTCCGCTGATCGTCGTCTGGCTGGTGACGTTGTTCGTCCTGTACAGCGGCGTCCGGAAAGGGATAGAAGTGGCGAACAAAATCATGCTGCCCGCCCTCTTCGTGTTGTTCGCGATTCTGGTCATTCGCGCTTTGACCCTGGAAGGCGCGGCGGAAGGCCTGAACGCTTTCTTCAAGCCGAACTGGGATACGATCCTGAACGGCAAAGTCTGGGTGGCCGCATACGGCCAGATCTTCTTCAGCCTGTCCATCGGTTTTGCCATCATGGTGACCTATTCCAGCTATCTGTCGAAAAAATCGGACATCACGAACAGCGCGTTCATCACCGGCTTTGCCAATTCCGGGTTTGAGCTGCTCGCCGGCATCGGCGTGTTCGGCATCCTGGGCTTCATGGCGGCGCAGCAAGGCGTCGGAGTCGATGAAGTCGTCAGCGGCGGCGTCGGTCTTGCCTTTGTGGTGTTCCCGCAGATCATCAACACCCTGCCGGCGCTCAACGGGTTCTTCGGGTTCCTGTTCTTCGCGTCGCTCGTGCTCGCTGGCTTGACGTCGCTGATCTCGATCGTGGAAACGTATATCGCCGGTCTCCAGGAGAAGTTCAACATTTCCCGCGCGAAAGCCGTCCTGTACGGCGGCGGTCTCACGACGATCGTCTCGATCGTCTTCTCCTCCAAAGGCGGGCTGTTCTTCCTGGACGTCGTGGACTACTTCATCAACAACTTCGGCGTCGCGCTGGCCGGCCTGGTGGAAGTGATCGCCGTCGCCTGGATCGCGAGACAGCTCGGCAAGCTTCAGGAGCACGCAAACTCCGTTTCGGACATCAGGCTCGGACTGTGGTGGAAAGTTTGCCTGGCCGTCATTACGCCGATCGTGCTCGGCTACATGATGGTGGACAACATCATCACGAACATCAGGGAAAATTACGGCGGATACGAAACCTGGTTCGTGAGCGCATATGGATGGGCGGTCGCCGCACTTGCCATCCTTCTGGGCATCGTCTTCTCGTTGTTCAGAAACAATGCGCCGGAAATTGCCGCGAGTGATTCCAAGGAGGTGTCCCGGTAATGGAAGGCAGCGCGATTGCGATGATGATCATCGGCATCGTGATCATCTGGGGCGGATTGGCCGCCAGCATTGTCAACGCCGTGATCAAGGCGAGACAGAACGGGTCGAAATCCGATTCCTGAACCGTTTGAAGGATGCCTGGCAGACTGAACAAGGACACCCCGGCGGGTGTCCTTTTCATGTTTGTTTTGACTTTCGTTTCCCCCTTCGTGTCCGCGTCCGTTGCCATGCGCTGGCTTGCGTGGAGATGAGCGCGCTTGGCGGACCGCTTCCCGAACCGGAGTTTTCCCTGCCGGCCCTGTATGTTATTTTCGTCTTGTATCCCAAATAGGCGAAGGGAGCGGAAGAGAACACGATGGCGGGAAATATTACCCGAAAAATCCGCAAGGCATATGGCATTGATCTTGCCGGCTTTACCAGCACAAAGACAGCCATTGTTGAGGCAGTCAAAGATGACAATGGCCGTGTCACTTTGAAAATTATAAAGAACCATCCGTTGAACTCGGAAGATTTGATAAAGAGCAAGGAATATTTTTTGAAGTTGTTGGAAGATCCTGCAGTAAAGGTATACATAGATGCCCCCATGGATCTTCAAGGGTTGCCTTTCGATCATTTAAATTCGTTTCGTTTTCCCTGGCAACTTACCTATAGACCGGTTGACAAAGCCTACAATGGATTGCCTCCTTTCGCGGACAAAATTGGAGCCGTCGTTTCCCGCTTCATGTATTGTTTGCACGACAAGGACACGGATAAAAGCGACCCCCGGCATGCTTTCGAGAAGTATGAGAACTTGTTCGAAACTTATCCTGCGGGCTCTTTGAAACAATTGGCCGATACTTTGAGACAGCCGGGCATTGATAAGAATTACAAAAATTACAAAAAAGGAAAGGTTGATCTGGATTCAGACGGTTGGAAGCCGGCAGGTCAATCAACAAAAGATGAATCCTTGTGCAATATCGCCAAAGCATTGTTTGCACAAGCTGTTGCCAAAGAAAAGTTGACCATCAACGATGATGAATTCGATGCCATGATTTGTGCCGTAACAGGATTGTTGGATCGCGGAAGCAAATTGACCGAGGACGGTCTTCAAAAAGCAATTTACGACAAGCTGGAAAAGAAGTATAAAGAATTAAGCTTCGAGGATTGTTCGCCTCCCAAACGTTACGAACTCATAAATAGTTTGGAAGAATTAAGAAGATGGGAAATTACGATTATGGAGAGCGCCTCGGCTTCATAAACAGCAGACCACCCCATATTCCGGCACTTGTTCCACCGGAACCCGAATCACGGAGAATTTCACCGGTCAAAAAAACGGGTGATCTCCTGGTCATACCAGCCGGCCGCCGATGCGGTCAGCAGAATTCAATCCGGGACAAAGCGGGAGGAAGGACCATGCAAACATTCGTTGTACTTGGCGGCATTCTGATGGCCATTGGAGTGGCGATGGGGGCTTTTGGCGCGCATGCGCTGAAGGACCGGCTAGGGGCAAAAGGCTTGACCACGTTCCGGACGGGCGTGCAATATCATCTCATCCATGCCTTGGGCATGGTTGCGGTCGGCATCCTGGCCGGCCAATATCCGGATGACGGAAGGATTCCGGCGGCCGGCTGGCTGCTCCTGGCGGGAATCATTTTGTTCTCCGGGAGTTTGTACGTGCTGAGTGTCAAAAAAATCCGCTGGCTCGGCCCGGTCACGCCGCTGGGCGGACTGTCCTTCATCCTCGGCTGGGTGCTTCTCGCGGCGAGTTTGATGTAGGAAAAGTGGCGGGCCGGCTGAAAAACGCCTTTGTCACGGACGTTTTGTTCCTTCGATATCACTTAGAAGCATCGCAACTTCTCGAAGATCTTTACAGATAAATGTCGGATCCGGGCCATCCGGCTTTTTCTTGTTTGCGCGATTCAACCAAATGTTTTTGATCCCGCAGTTGTTGGCTCCCACGATGTCGCTGGAATACGAGTCGCCAATATGGATGACTTGGTCGGCCGCCAGGTTGTTTTCATCGAGGCAACGTTGAAACATCTCTTTTCTCGGCTTGTAGGACTTCACATCTTCGCTCGTGTAAATGCCATTCACCCGGATGCCGTGGTGGGTCACCGCCGCGATCAAATCGGCCGTGTCAATATTTGATAGGATAAACACCTTATATCCCTCAAGACTGTTCAGAAAACCGATTGTATCATCGAACAGATCCGGTTTCATCCAATATTCAAATTGTTTTTGGACAAGCCGATCGGCTGAACAATCCGCATGAAAATGTTCGATGGTCTTTTCCAATGAAAGTCTGGCGATCTCTCTCTGCAGCCGGAAAGATTCATGATAGCTGCCGCGGACAAGCTCGCTGAATTCCCTCCACCAGAACCTTCCGACTTCTTGGCTGTCACATTTGACCCATGCCCGTTCACTGACCTCATTGCAAATCATGGAAACGACGCGGTCGTCTTCATGAACCAGAGTTCCGTAAAAGTCCAAAAAGATGGCGTTCACATGCACATGAATCAGCTCCTCCGAACCATGGGTCATCCTTTTTTCGCCACCACGCATACACCCGGAAAAAGTCCGGGATCACTGTCCACCCGGGATATCGGTTATCGCGGATCGGGCAGGACGAGGATCAGATCGGCTCCGGCATTGTCCACTATGCGGAATTCCTCGTCGGTGGCCGCTTTCATTATCTTTCAAGCAGCAAAACCGAAGACAGTTGGTCGGGATGAAGCAGCCTGAGCAACTGATAGCCGATGCCGGCAAGTCCCTGGAAGAAGCCGGGCGATTCGATTTCCGCATGCGAAGCGAAACGGAACGATCCCCGATGACGGTAACCGGCGATGATGGCTTCCGCGCGTTCGCGCACCACCCCGGGAAGATCGGCAAACGAAGGAAAATCGCGGGAGCCGGGAAATTGAACGGAAACGGCCAGCAGAAAATCGAGCCGACCCATGTTGCCGCAGCATACCGAATCCGGAGCTGCCGGCCACCGCGCATTGCGGACGATGGAAACCGCCGCTTCCAGATCGTTTCTGTATGTCCGATACGGCTCATCTTCCCATGCGTTCCGGGGGACGCAGCGCAACGCCTCCAGGCGGGCCAGTCCGATGCCCGCGGCGCCGTGGCACCACGCGTCGGTCAATCCCTGTCCGCCTTTGTCCGGATAGCGCAAGTCCGGCCATCCGCCTTTGTCCGGCTGGAACAGGCCGCGTTCGTAAGCCAGCGCCTCATGGGCCGCTTCCGCCAGAGCGGGATCGCCCGTTCGCTCGTGAAGGCGGAGCAGCGCGGCCGCGATGCCGGAAGCGCCATGCGAGAAACCGCAGAGGGGCCTGGCGAATGAATCGGTTTTCCAGACGCGCCGGCCGTCCTCAGCGGCGGCGCGATGCCGCAGCAAATGGGCGGCGCAGGCGGCCGCCCGGCGCAGGGCGTCTTCGGATCGTGCGGCGTCATGAAGAGCGACAAGGGCGAAAATCGCTCCCGCCGCGCCGTGGATCACGTCGAAACGGCGGTCTTTTTCGATGGTTTCATCCGTGATGAGCGCGGCCATTTCGAGCGCGTCGTCGAGCAGTTCAGGCGCGCCGATCAGACGGTGGATGACGGTGAAAGCATAGATGGCCGAAGTAAATCCGGCGACACCGCCGATGCCCGTCTGTTTCAGCACGTTTCGGCCGTTTCGCCGCACGTCCTGCCTGATCATCCGCAGCGTGGACAAGGCGTCCATCCGGTACCGGGGATCGCCGCTCACTTTGGCCAGAGCCGCAAAGAACAACGCAATCCCGCCGAGCCCGCTGTAAAGGTCATAGCCGACCGGCATGTATTGATAACGGTCGTGAACCAGGCGCGAGGCAATCCAGGTGCGGGTCCCGTCGGCCGCTTCGATCATCTCCGCCCTGAGCCGTTCCGCAATTTCCCTGGCAATATTGAGTCCATCGGCGATGCAGGCGGTTTCTCCGGTTGGCCGCCGGTGCGCGTCCGTTTCCCCGACCGGTTCCGGCGCCCCGACGGCCGTATGCGCGGCGCCCGCCAGTCTGGCCTGCATCGATCCGCGAATCAGCGACAGTTGAAACCGGCAGTCTTCCATGCCAAGTCCGCGAATTTTCCCCAGCATCCGTTCAAACGGGGCGCTTTCGCACAAGGCTTCGCTCCACTTGCCGGCCTCCGTCTTCACCTCTTTACGGTCCGTCGGCATCGTGAAACAGGGGATATCCATGCCCTGCAAATCGCGCAGTTCCTTCCGTACGAGCGGCCACAGCTTTTTGCGTCCTTCATGTTCCAGAACCGGAAGGCAAAGCCGCTCGAAATGAAGGGCAAAGTCCGCTCCGTCGCGCAAAAATTTCGGGTTCAGCCCCTGTGTCAGCAGATGGGCGTACAGGCTGGTCGCGCGAAACACCAGCCGGACCGGCACGCCCTGAAAACCGGCCAGCGGCCCCGCCGGATCAGCCAAACGGTCGCGATGCCTAAGCAAGATTTCGTACATGCGCTGAAATCCCTGGCAAAAATCGGGCAAAAAGGCGTCGATGGTGATTTTGTGGCCGTCCAGCGCGGGAGCGTTGCGGTCTGGCTTTACGACAATCTCCTGTTCCTTGAGGGACATGGCGTCCGAGTTGATCGCGCTGAACCTCCGGGAC
>LZRT01000091.1 GCA_002159075.1 Bacillus thermozeamaize | reverse complement strand
CCAACGAGCTGGATTTGCTGATCAAAATGCTGGCTTACAACCTCTATGAGCGGTTCAAGCGGGACTATTGCGAACCCGTTCATTGGGGCTATACGATCGCCAGGTTTCGGCTGGAGTTCTTCCATTGGGCGGCGACGATCGTTCGGCACAGCCGGAAGCTCATCCTGAAACTGGCTCACGACTTTCCATACCGCCATGCGTGGAAGCGAATCGAAGCGCGGCTGGCGACCATGTCAGGTTAGAGATTCCCACAATTTTACATGGAAAACCAAAAGCCCCTTGCGGTGGGGGAGGGGGGAGGAATACCTTTCAACGCTGACGGGGAGTTGTCTGGCTGGGAACTTCCCTGTTATTTACAGGGTGTTATGCGCTAACATCTCGTGATTTTACCGAAACAATGGGCTTTCGAAATTTAGGATGAATTCCACGCTCCAGTGTTGATAATTGCATAAAATCTTAGGGCACCTTATTATTTTCGCAAAATCTTCTCCATCGCTTTTCCCCTAGCTAACTCATCAATCAGCTTATCCAAATAGCGAATTTCCCGCATTGTTGGTTCTTCGATATCTTCCACTCGAACACCGCAAACTACACCTTTGATCAAAGTCCGTGCAGGATTCAATTGGGGAGCTTCCGCAAAGAAGGTCTCAAAGTCTGTCTGTTTTTCCAGATGAACTTCTAACTCTTCCTGGCTATATCCAGTCAACCAACGGATGATTTCATCAACTTCCGATTTTGTACGCCCTTTTTTCTCTGCTTTCGAAATATAATGGGGATAGACTTTTGCGACACTCATTGTATAAATCTGATGTTTGGTCATGATACATCCTCCCTTAATTTTCCAAGCATCAGTTATATCGCATATTTATTGGACAGTTTAGAACCAATAATTTGTTTCTTCTCCCTTACAGGACATTGTATCACATTTTTATAACCATGCTTATTATGGACATTCATCTAAAATGCTCCCTTATCGACTGCCCCCTCCAAGCAATAAAATCAAACGAACATGAGCAATCCATTTTAATTTCCCTACTATGTCAAGAGACAATAATTCATGTCCATCCCTCCCCTCCCCCCTCAAACCCTCTCTTCCCTAGAGCCGCAAGGGTTTTCGGGATTTGAGGAGCCAGTTGGTACAAAATGCCAGAGAAATAAAAAGTGTCCGTCCAATTGGAAGGATTTAGGGAATTAGGGGGAAGGGATAAGGGAAATGGAACGTTGGGAAATGTCCATGGAAATATTTGAGGGAGTGTGAGGGGATGAGGGGAAAGGGATAAGGGAAGAGGACAGAAGGGGGGGTATATTGGGACAAAGCCTGATTTATCAACCCCTTTTCCCTTTCACCCTAACCCCTATATCCTTTCCAAAAGATGAAGCCGAACAGGTGATCAGGCATGAACCCTGACACCGCTCGGCTTCTTGGACATTTTTTATTGTCTCTGGACAGTTTTTATTTTCACGGGATGTATTTTCTGTCTACACCACCTTTGCATTTTAGTTTAGATTTAAGGATGTTTTCGCCGATTGAGACTATATAGGATAGGCCAATACCCCCTACTTTCTCTTCAATTTTGATTCAAATATAAGAACCACAGGGTATGTGATAATTAAAAAGAGCGTGAAATAAACAGAATTCTCGAAAAACACTCGGAACGATTCTTTAGACCAACCATCCTCACCAATAATCCAATACGCTACTTGGTTTGATATTCCAATTCCATCGTTTGCTTCTGGGATTAGGCTTTGGGTGTAGTTTTGAGCAAGGCAAACAACAGCTACAATGGATAAAGCAATCGCGAGGGCGATACCTTTTGAAAATGGATTCAAAATAGCATATTTTCTAAAGAAAACTAATGAAACAATGATAATAATTAAACAGAGAAGGATGAATAACATCTTTGCACCTCCGTTTTTCCCACCAAGCAACCCTTGAATCCTGTTTCTTTGAGTACTTCAAATAAAATATGCTTTACCTTGTTCCCTTTATTTCCAGTATACCATTCGTGCAAAAACAAAAGAAGAGTCCGTGTTAGCTCCTCTTCACCTTTATTCATCTTCCCGATGCCTTTCATAGGACTGTCTGATCAGAAACATCGCATAGTCGATTTCATCTAAAGAAGAAACGCCAAATTCAACGTCACCGTTCCCCCAACGACCGAGGTTACTCACATCTTTACAAATACCTCGAGGATCCTGTATTTCATCGAATGGCATATTTAAGCTTAACCGCAGTCTGCTTTTCTGCGGCACAATATCGACGAAGTTTGTTGACATCTTAAAAGCAATGTATAACTTTTTGAACTCCATGCGGACAGAGCTGTCCAGGTTACAAATTCGTTTACTCAATTCCTCGAATAACGCCAACATATCTCCCTGTAATTCAGGGTGATCGGCAATCGTATAAGTCACACTATCATTTTCGGAACCTTTCTTTCGGTATTTAGCCAGAATTTCATCCGAGAGCTGTGGGTATTCCCAGACTTTTAACGCCAAATTTGCAAGAAGCTCTGCCCGTTTGAGGATTTCCTCCTCATTCCAAGTTTCAAGTTTGGCCAGTTCTCTGTTTAACCTCAGCGGACTGTCTGCAAATCCGCCCTCCATATCCCGTTTTTCCTTAAACGACCGATCACTGAGCTCGGAATTATATCGGGTCAGTGTCAGGTTGCCCAGCGTATGAAGATACGTTTTGTGCACCTCTTCCCAATTTGGCCCCAAATCCCGTCTCCACTCTGGAGACAAGTTTGGATTTTGCGGCATGATGTGTTCAATCGTATAGGCTTCGATATCAATAATCTCTTTCCGATTGAAATTTTCCAGCTTCCGAAGCAGGTAATTTCGATTACGGAAATTATACACATCCTTAATCATGAGTTCCCGCTTGAACTCCTCATCGGTCGGAAACCGTTTATAGGAATCTTTGAGCAAAAACGCCGCCCGCACGCTTTCCACATAATTCGCCTTGTCGATCTCTTTGCTGAGGGTCGCAAACGTTTTGTTCAATGAATTGGTCGGAACCCCGCAAACCGCTCTGCGGAAAACGTAAGCTTCAACAAGCTTTAGGATTTCGATAAATTCCGATTTTGATAAAATTTGACGCTCATAGTCGTCATATACCTCAAGCAAGAACGGATACGAGACATCGACCTTTAGCGTATTGATATCTTTAAGCACTTCATTGATTTCTTTATCTTTTTCCGTTTGGAATGCAAGCTTCACAAAATATTGGGAATATCGATAAATGTCCTCGACAATTTGCTGGACACTCAGTTCACTGTGCTCAAATACATACGCCTTGAAACTGGAGTAAACTTCTTGTATGTTTGGAATTCGCCCCGTTTTCACCGTTAAATAGTCACGCATAAATCGGTCAAACAAAGCGGAATTTGTCAGATTCCCGAAGCTTTTTTCCATCGGATACCAGTATTCCCTGTACAGTTCCGCTTGCTCTTTCGGCTCCAGTTTCATCAAAACGAAGTTTCGGATCAAATCGGCTTGCGACAGATCAAGCCCTGTTGAGTTCAGACTTTCAAAAATTAATTGCGGATTATCATGGTCACGATCCAACGAAATATCTACAACAATCAACTTGGAGATTCCCTGATACAGCTTGTTCAGATCGATACCGCTGTTTTTGATGGATTCCGCAAAAAAATGATAGTTCTCGTACACCCTCGGAGAGTGTTCCTCGGGGAGTTTTTTGTCTAAGATCAGGTTGATCAGCGTGTCCTTATCGCTCTGCGTCAAGATGAGTTTGTGATACAGCTCCCCCTCTTCTTCACTGTTGACCAGATAGTAATTCATGATCTTCTTTTTCGTAATATCCAGGGTTTGTCCGCTCTCCTCGATGGCTTTGCCCAACGCAAGCAACAGTAACGTCAACGTGGTCAATCGTTGCTGTCCATCAATGACGAGCAGTTGCGGAACGGATGATACTTGATATAACCCTTGTTCTATGTATACAATCGAACCCACGAAATGACCTTTTATTTTTTCGTCTTCCGCCGCTCTTACAATATCGTTCCAAAGCTGGCGACACTGCTTTATCGTCCAGCTATATTTTCGCTGATAAATCGGGATGATGAATTGTTTTGTGCCTTGCATAAATTTCAATAAATTGGTTTCTACCGCCTTCACTTGACCCTCTCCTCATAAAAGAATTCCTTTCATTCATTTTACGACTTCCTAAATCATTCCTCCAAGTCCCCGTTTTTCGTCTCTGTTATTCTTATTGATTTCTAACCAAAAGAAAAAACCGTCATCTCACTAGACGGTTCATGCTCAATTATCGTTACCGCTTTATGAATGAGACTTAATAACTTCTGCACTAAATTCTAAACATTCACTACATATGGAAACCCCTGGTCCTATAGCTAGTTTACCGACTTCTTCTTTACTTCTACGACAAAACGAACAAGTTGTAACATATTCCGAATTGCTTATATTATTTGGTTTTGAATTTTTCTCTATTGCATTGTACAGTTCATCAATTACTTTTGGTTCAATATAATCAAAATCTCCTTTTAACTTTATTGAAATAGTTTTATAAGCAACAGCCATTCCTTCATAAAACCGTTGACTTTCTAATTGTTCACTGCTTTTAGACTTTGTTTCACATAATGAACTTAGTTTCTCTAATTCCAAAATAACATCTTCAATTTTAGCACCTCGAAAAGTTTTCTTGCGGAAATCTTGTTCCATAAAATAACACCTCTTGTTTCTTGTACACATTTGTATACACAGGATAGTATTATATATTCTTTTATGAAGCAAAATTTCCTGCTATTTTTAAAAAATTTTTTAGAATTAATCTGCACGTCAGTTTATATCCGATACTTCATTCCCTTTTCCCCTTTTTCCACTCATTCGGTAAACGTTATTTCAATTTTTCAGGATGTTTCACTTTTATGGATACAACCTCTCCGCAATCAAGACAAACCGTGTAAATTTTCTCTGAACCTATAGCCATTTTTTTATCGAGCGGTCGCAGATTCACATAATCCGTAGCTTGGATGAATGAAGTGCCTCCGCAATTTCGGCAACTCTCTTTTACAGTCATTCATGTCATCCCCTCAGCGAATATTTTCCATTCCGTTCTTCAATCCCAGTATACCACCGTTCAAAAGAAAAAGAGGAGGCCGCAATCACTCCTCTTCGCCTCTTATTCATAATGATGTCCAGTCTTTGCCTTGCCAAAAACTTGTGCAACTTGTTCATACGCGTCGCCTGAAAGCAACTTTCCAGCCATCGTTTTGATGAATTGAATGGCCTATTCTCTTTCCCCTGTATCTGCCAATTGTAAAGCTTCCACTGCTCTTTCAAATCGTGAACCTTGCGTATGCATAAATGGCAACATGACAAGCAGATTTTTCGTCGTTACCCGTCAGTATTCCCAACCTCGATTTTCCACTCCAAACCTGAGCTTGATCGCCTCAACCGCCAACCGCCTGTTTCGCTCGTCCAGGTTCACAAACAGATCGACGATAGTTCCGCATTCGTAGTTGTTGTACAAGTTGAATGCCAACTCCGCCAACGCTCTCGAACCGCTCGTCAAATCGACCGCTTGAAATGCCTCTGGACGGATCATCCGACCTTCGAAGTCGTAAAAATGTTCAATCCTATCTCCCAAGTCCTTGTAACCAGCAAAAATGTAAAATAACGCCTGTCTTTCCCTGTCTTTTGGGTGCGTCCCATCCTGCTTCAAGAATTGCTCGTACCTCCCCTGATGCTCTGGAAACAAAAACATAGAAGTCCCCTCCTGTTTTTTTGAAGAACTTCTATGTCATATGCGGATGGACAAGTGATGATAATGGAGAAGGGTAAAGGTGAAAAGATGATGTGCCAAAATGTGTCCTTGCCCGAAATGAACCACTTATTTGCCGCTAAATAGCAACCACTCGGTTGCGACCCGAATTTTTTGCACGATACAGTGCTTGATCTGCTCTTTCAATAAACTGGTGCAGGTCTTGACCTCTGATATATTCTGTGATCCCCATGCTTACGGTAACCCAGATCCGTGTTTCTTTATAAGTAAAGCTAGTGCTCTCAATTTCCTTTCTGATCCGCTCGGCAAGTTTCATCCCTTGTTGCAGAGGACAACTCGGCAATAGAATAATAAATTCTTCTCCTCCCGTTCGAATAAATACATCGGAATGACGAATCATTCGTTTCACAACCTCGGCTACTTTTTTCAACACCATGTCCCCTGCGTTATGACCATACGAATCATTAATGGACTTGAAATGATCAATATCAAAAATGATCAAAGTCATGGGATCATCATTTCTTTGACAGATGGGAATGGCTTTTTCCATGTACAACTCCAGGTATCGGCGATTATGAATATCAGTCAGCGGATCCGTTAAGGCGAGTCCCCGTAGCCTCTTAATCAGCTTGCGAGACTTAATCAAAGATAACGACGCCATCAAAAACACCGCCCATCCTACAGCCCCCGTTACAAGCAATTGAACCGCTTCCTCAGGATGAATGAAATTCTGACGTAACACGAATTCTGCAACAACCATCAAAACAGTGCATACCATCCCTATGATCATTGTTGCTTTTCGCGTTGGGTTCAGGATTACGAATGCAATAGCAGGAATCCATAGAAGCAACCATAAAGTCGGGATAGATACGTATACATTCAAAATGAATATCAACGCTAGCGATGCCAAAATTAACAGGTACATGAACTTTCGATCCAACATATCTCGTCATTCCTTAGTTTCGGCACTTCCCCGTTTTATTTGCCTTTTTTAAGCGAGAACTTTTTTCATCAAAAAATTCCGCCGAGCGGCATGGGCTTACCCAATAGGTTTCCTTGCCCCATATGAACACCGAGTGCTTTCGCTATCGCTAAATCGGTTGCCTCTTCAATCCCTTTCAAAATCAATTTCATGTTCTTTCGTTCACAAAGATCCAATACCACCCGAACCTCATTTTGCTTTTGATCTGAAGTGGACAAACCCACAGTATAGGATCGATCCAATTTCACAAAATCTGGGACAATTTCAGATACAAGTTTCATTAATGTTTTCCCATTGCCGAAATGATCAAGTGAAATACCGTACCCTTTATCCTTCAACAACTGTACTGCGTTTCGGAGCAATCCTATGTCTAATCCTTTTTCTGCTCCGTTTATTTCAAATACAATGTTTTGAATAGAAAAGCATACGCTCTTGAGTTTTTCCAGGAAATCAGGAAATGAATGATGCACCAAGGTATAAGGAAACACATTCACAAACAATCGGATGTTCCGAAAATTTGCCGATGCAAGAGCATGATAAATCGAGGAACAGTCCAAGTCATACAATTTGTTTTGTTCTATAGCTAACCGAAAAAGTGATTCGGAGGTTGGAGTACACTCGCAACGCAACAACACTTCATACCCGAATACGTGCCAATTTTCCAAAGCATATATCGGTTGAAATACATGATGAAACCATCTTTTATGAATCATTTCCTCCATAAAACCATTCGTTCCTGCCTGACATGATAAGTCTCCTGCCCACTTGCCGCCTACGATTTTGAGCTTCTGAGCAAATACCATGGATTTTGGTTTCAGTATTTTTTGTTTGGCTCAGTAAACAATACTTATAGTATATCTTTTGTTATTTTGAATATCTATAGTCTCTTGGGGAAACTTAAAGGTTAAAGCTAAAGTTACCTAAGAGGTGGTAAAATGAGTGATTTGCCAAAGGTTATCGGAGAACGGATACGAAATTTCCGCAAAGAAAAGGGATTGAGTCAGGAAGAATTGGCAGATATAGCCAATCTCCATGCTACATACATTGGACAATTGGAAAGAGGCGAGAAAAATGCTACGCTGGAAAGCATCGAAAAGGTGGCGAACGCTCTGGAAATTTCATTAGAAGACCTCTTTCGGTCGATCCAGCCTAAACCAAACTCTCAAGAATTCACAATTTCTCAAATCGTTACCCGCCTGCAAACACGAAGCATCGAAGATCAAAAAACGTTTCTAAAGTTGTTGGATGTATTGCTGGAATGGAAAGATCAGTAATCACCGACATCGTTATGATAAAGCAGTCATTGAGGCGGAGATTATCATTCCGCCTCAAACGAATGGATAAATGTCATGTTCCACAGCAAATTCCCAAGCCATGTTGTCCCAACACCGAATGCCACATGAGACACACCACCGATATCATACTTGTCCCCGCATAAGCCATCCCGAACCCCTAAATGTTGCAGGCGGCACCCCTCGTTTGAAAGCAAAAACCGCAGAACACCCCTGACGAAGGGCTCTGCGGCCACTTTTTTCCCATAATTACTTGAAAACCTGACATAACTTTGGTTTCCAACGAAACTGCCAAATCAGTCACCGATAAGCGGCCATGGCCTCCGCTTTCGTCCTGTGAACCGTGCCAAACGGATGCTCGGGCGGAGCATAAATGGAATACAGCTTCAAGGGAACATGCCCCGTATTGGTCACATTATGCCACGTCCCAGCTGGAATCATGATGGCGTCATCTTCGGACACATTCCTTTCAAATTCCAGACGGTCTTTGCGTCCACCCATTTGCACAAGTCCCTGTCCTTGTTCAATGCGGATGAACTGATCGACATCGGGATGCACTTCCAGACCGATATCGCCTCCGACATCGATGCTCATCAACGTCACCTGCAAATGTTTTCCCGTCCATATTGCTGTCCGATAATTCGGATTCCGTTTGGCGGCTTGCTCGATATTGACCACGAACGGTTGACCACCGTAATCCTTTAATTCAACGAGTGGGTTCTCGTCGTTCCTTGTATATTGGATAATACCGCCAGCATACGGTTGCCAGTACCGCCAGTCTTGTTGAGGGGGCCAATAAGCGGGCATGGGATAACGCCACTGCATCCTGTCATACGAGTAAGAGTAGTAAGAATTCAAAGGTTCACCCTCCTTTGAAGTGGGATCAACACAATCTGCGATTATTTTATGCGATGGCCCACTATAGGGTGAAAAGGAGCATATGGATCAGGTATCCCAGCCATGCCGCTCCGATGCCGAGAAGGTACGTCATCCCCATGTACAGAAGGCTTGTTTTCCCTTCGCCCCACCGAAACAGGTTCACGCTCTCCAGCTTGAACGTGGAGAACGTCGTAAACGCCCCCATGAATCCCGTTCCCAGAAAAAATGCTATCTGTTCATTTAATCCACTGCTTGCGATCCATCCGAGCAAAAAGGAACCGATCAGATTCACCAACAGCGTTCCAAGAGGCAACCTGGTCGGCCAACGAGCGGAAACAAATGCAACCATCGCGTAACGAGCCATCGCTCCCAAAAAGCCGCCCGCCGCTATCCAACCGATCTCAGCCATGTCGAACCCTCTCCCTTCTCCTGTCGGCAACCGCCGTTCCCATCCAAACCAGACACAATCCGCCGATCATACTTATCCCTACATACGCAATCCCGCTCCCCCATAGTCCCTGACGGAACAATTGGACGGTTTCCACACTGAACGTCGAAAACGTGGTAAAGGAGCCGATCAAACCCGTGCTGATGCTGATGCGAACACGAGGTGAAATGCGGTTTTTGTCCATGACCCATTGGAAAAACCATCCCAGGGCGAAACAACCGACCAGATTGATTGCCAACGTGCCAACGGGAAACGAGGTTTGCGGAACCAATTGTTGAACCCACAATCCTAAAACATACCGAAGCAAAGTGCCGATGATCCCCGCAATTCCGACCAAAAAATATGACATGCTGATTCCTCCCGAAATGCTGGATAAAAAAAACAGACCCCTACCCATACACTCGTATCGGTAGGAGTCATCAGCCGTCAGGCGGTTATGGCGAACTCCATCGCCTATTTCGCGTTGACACTATCATATTCCCTATTTCATCGAAAATCAATCCCAACAGCCTGTATTCTGGTATCTATGCTCCCGTGTCGCGAAACCGCTTGATTCGTTCTTCAATCTCGTCCCGCACGCGGCGGAACACCGCCAGTTTTTCTTCCTCCGTACCAGTCGCCTTGGCGGGGTCGTCAAATCCCCAATGCCAGCGTGTCACGTGCGGAGGTGTCATCGGGCATCGGTCGTTGGCGTCCCCGCAGAGCGTAATCACATAATCCGCCTTGTTTAACAGCTCGGGATCGATCACATCGGAAGTCTGGCTGGAAATGTCGATACCCACCTCCCGCATCACTTGAACCGCATACGGATTGAGACCGTGGGCCTCGATTCCAGCACTGTACACGTCAAATCGGTCGCCGAGATATTTTTTCCCGAACCCTTCCGCCATTTGACTGCGGCAGGAATTGCCTGTGCAAAGGAAATAGAGGATCGGTTTCTCCGCCATTTCGTCAGCCTCCTTGCGTGGAAAAAAATTTGCGTTGGAAATAGAGCGACAGCTTCACCAAAGCCAGCATTACGGGCACTTCCACCAGCGGGCCGATGACCGCCACAAACGCCGCTCCCGAATGAATGCCGAACACGCCGACAGCCACCGCAATCGCCAGTTCAAAATTGTTGCTTGCGGCGGTAAAGGAAAGCGTCGTGCAGACGGGGTAGCCTGCTCCCGCTTTTTTGCTGAGCAGAAACGACACCACAAACATGACGACAAAGTAGATGAGAAGCGGGATCGCGACCCTGAGCACATCCATGGGCAGTTCAAGGATGACCTCCCCTTTGAGGGAGAACATGACCACGATGGTGAACAGCAGGGCGACCAAGGTCAGCGGGCTGATCTTCGAAATGAACACCCGCTCGTACCATGCTTTCCCCTTGGTTTTCACCAGTGCATATCGGGTGATCATCCCCGCAAGGAAGGGAATGCCCAGGTAGATAAACACGCTTTTGGCGACCTCGGCCATCGTGATCTCGATGACCATGCTTTCCAATC
>LZRT01000090.1 GCA_002159075.1 Bacillus thermozeamaize | reverse complement strand
AATTGCACAAAGCCCTTGGGATTGCCTATTGGAAATCCCAAGGACTGAAGAGTTTAACGGAAAGATATTTCGAAATTCGTCAAGGTTGGCGAACCGCCTAGTGCGGACCCGCATGCTAGGTGGTGTGAGGGGACGGGGGTTAGTCGCCCCCTCCTACTCGATATGAACCCGGTTGGTAAGATCTGTGTCGTCGAAATGAGAAATGAAATCGCTTTTATAAGACACATTTTTTGGATTAGTAACCATTATTTAGAAAAACGGCAATTGAAGGCCTTCTGTAAGGCGCTGTCACATTGCGCCGAATAGGTGAAAACTTCGCATCTGTCAGGCTCATGTCGCCGGTCTGTCACGGACAGGCATGAAACGACACGTTTTGGCATGGAACTTGCTTTGTATAGAGGTCGGTAACGCCAAATTGATATTCACGTAATGATAGGGGAGGTTGTCGACGTTGAAATTTGTCTTGTTTTACTTGCCGACAGTGGGCACGAGAAAGCAGATTGAGTCCGGAATGCTTCCAGGACAAAACACGCAAGCTTACCAAACGATGCTCTATCAAATCGGACAGCAGGTTCAAGCGGCAGACGACCTGGGTTTTTACGCGTTTGCTTTTACCGAGCATCACTTCCACATTGAAGGTTTTGAAGTCTCCAACAACCCCATTTTGCTTGGGCTGTATTTCGGCATGATGACAAAACGGATCAAGATCGCGCAATTGGGAATCGTCTTGCCCATGCAAAATCCGATCCGGGTCGCCGAAGATTTGGCGATGTTGGATCAGATGACGCGCGGCCGTGTGATCGCAGGCTTCGCCCGTGGCTATCAGAAGCGTTGGGCGGAAGTGATGGGGCAAGTATATAAAGTTGGAGCGACATTCTCGGATCAGTCGGAAAACGATCGCAAGAACCGCGAACTTTTCCTGGAACATTATCAGATCATCAAAAAGGCATGGACGGAAGAAACGTTTTCTTACAAAGGAAAATACTGGCAAATTCCGCCTGAAAACCTCGATTTCAATCATGATCCGGTACGCCTGTGGGGCCGCGGTTTAGGAGAGGACGGCATGATCAAGGAAATCGGGATTGCGCCCAGGCCGTATCAGAAGCCCCACCCGCCCATTTGGCAACCGTTTTCGTTCAGTGAAGAGACTTTCCGTTTCTGCGCGCGCGAGGGCATCGTGCCGTTTGCGCTGACAACCGATGATACGACGATTCAAACGTTGTTCCGTGCCTACCAGGAAGAGGCGGAAAAGCACGGCCGCCGCTATGAACTGGGGCAGAACATCGGCCTGTTCCGGGACGTGTTTGTGGCGAAGACGGACGAAGAGGCGAAGCGTCTGGCGAGGGATGGAAACGGTTTCGTATGGCCGGATTGGTTCGGACATTTGGGATTCAACCACGCCCTCAAACGGCATGGCGAAGAAAAACCGGGACCCGGCGATTTCGACGATCTGTATGAGCGCGGTTTTGAACTGGTGGGCAGCCCCGACACGGTCAACTTTATGATCGAAAAGATCGTCAAAAAGCACAATCCCGAGTACCTGCTGATGTGGCAGTATCCCGGATTGATTCCCCACGATGACATGATGCGCCATCTGGAAATGTTTGCGACGGAAGTCATGCCAAATTGGGCCGACTGATCAGGTCAGGCTGACATATCTGTTTGGTCTCGAAAGGGGGGAGAAACATACCGTGGCGGTATATCAGTTGAACCTGAAAAACATGCTGGAAAGGGCCAACCTCTTTTTCGCCAGAAAAGAGGTCATCTCCCGCGAAGCGGACGGCTTTTTGCACCGTTACACCTATGGCGATTACTACCGGCGGGTTTGCCGGTTGGCCAACGTCTTAAAGCGCTTGGGCATCAAGCGGGGCGACAGGGTGGCGACGTTTGCGTGGAACACGTACCGGCATTTTGAATTGTATTTTGGCGTAACCTGTTATGGCGCCGTCCTGCATACGGTCAATATCCGCCTCTCGGTTGAACATATCGCCTATATCTTGAATCATGCCGAAGACCAAGTGGTTTTTCTGGATCCGGATTTGCTGCCGGTGATGGAAGAAGTGGCACCCCGTCTGAAAACGGTGAAGCACTTCATCATCCTGTCCGACCATGTGCCGGAAACGACACTGCCTTCGGCGAGCAGCTATGAGCAATTGCTGGCGCAAGAAGCGGAAAGTTATGACTTTCCGACGTTGGACGAAAATTCTCCTGCCGGAATGTGTTACACCTCCGCCACCACCGGCAATCCCAAGGGGGTTGTGTATACACACCGGAGCATCTATCTGCATACTGCCCATTTATGTTTTGTTGATTCGATGGCCATCGAAGAAAAAGACGTGCTGCTGCCCTTTGTGCCGATGTTCCATGTCAACGCCTGGGGAATTCCTTTCGCCGGCGCATGGATGGGTTCGACCCTGGTATTCCCGGGCGTGCATCCCACGGCAGAGGACCTTGCCCGTCTTATCCAAGAGACGAAAGTGACCTTTGCTGCCGCTGCCGTCACTGTCGGGATCGACATGTTAAAAGTGCTGCAGCACAAACCGTATGACATATCGTCGCTGCGGGCGCTCATGCTGGGCGGCCAAGCGACGCCGGAAGCCGTGATTCAGGCCTATCAGCACCTGTACGGTGTGCCCATTTTCACCGCATGGGGGGCCACAGAATGCTCCCCCATCGCGACAACCGTACACATCAAGAGCTATCAACAGCATTTGAGCCTCGACGAAAAGATGAAAATTCGGGCGAGACAGGGGTTGCTGTCGCCTGGGCTGGAAATGAAAATTCTCGATGAACAAAATCAGCCGGTACCGTGGGACGACCAGCACATGGGCGAAATTTATGTCCGCGGTCCGTGGATCGCGACCGAATACTATCGGGATGAACGGACAAAGGAAAGCTTCATCGACGGATGGTGGAAGAGCGGCGACATCGCGACGATCAATGAAGAAGGGATCATCAAGCTGGTAGACCGGGCCAAGGACTTGATCAAAAGCGGCGGTGAATGGATCTCATCCGTCGATCTGGAAAATGCCTTGATGTCCCATCCGGCGGTGCAGGAAGCCACAGTGGTGGCTGTGCCGCATGAAAAGTGGCAAGAGCGGCCGGTCGCATGTGTGGTGCTGAAGACGGGAGAACAAGCGAGTGAAGAAGTGTTGCGTGAGTGGCTTGCGGACAAATTTCCCAAATGGTGGTTGCCGGATAAATTCATCTTTATGGATCAAATTCCCAAAACGGGCGTGGGGAAGTTCAATAAAAAGGCGTTAAGGGAAATGCTGAAAAATACCGGTTAAGCGTTTCAGAAGAAAGAGGGATGGATTGTGAAAAGCGGCAGAGCGGCGGTATTCGTTGCGCCCAGGCAACCGTTTGAGATACGGGAGTTTCCGGTGCCCGAACCGGAACCGGGCGCCATCCTGGTGAAAGTGCGTCTGTGCAACATCTGTGGTTCCGATTTGCACGCTTGGCACGGCGATTTCCAGACGACGAAAATCGGCGGCGCGTTGCCGACGATTTTGGGGCATGAAATGATGGGAACGGTTGCCAAGCTGGGTGCCGGAGTCCATCGCGATTTTAACGGCGCGCCGTTATCCGAAGGGGATCGGGTGGTATTCCAGTATTTCACCCACTGCGGCAGATGTCCCCAATGTTTGAAGGGCCGGACGGTCAGTTGCCTGCATTCCAGCATGGCGATGATGGGGAATTGCGAGCAGCCGCCGCACTTTGTCGGCGGATTTGCAGACTATTATTATTTGAAGCCGAATCAGGTCATCTTTAAAGTGCCTGATCATGTTCCGGATGAAGTGGTTTCCGGTGCCAATTGCGCGTTGGCGCAAGTGATACAGGGGTTCCAAAGGGTCGATTTGCGATTTGGCGAAACGGTGGTGATCCAAGGTGCGGGCGGACTTGGCATCTATGCGAGTGCAGTAGCCAAGCACATGGGTGCCAAACGGGTGATTGTGATCGACGGGGTGAAGGAGCGGCTCGAATTGGCCAGGCAGTTTGGCGCGGATGAGACCATCGATCTCCAAGAGTATCCGGATGACCGGTCAAGGGTGGCGCGCGTGCGGGAATTGACCGACGGTATCGGCGCCGATGTGGTGGTGGAATTGGTCGGTCATCCCGGTGTGGTGAATGAAGGATTGAACATGCTGGCGCTGAGCGGGCGTTATTTGGAAATCGGAAATATCAGCAAGGGCAAGGTTGTTGAATTGGATCCGTCCAAATTGGTCTTCGGCAATAAAAGCATCGTTGGCGTTTCCTGGTACGAACCGGAAGCGTTAAAAATGGCGATGGATTTTCTTTCCAAGACGATTGATCTTTATCCTTACCATCGGTTGTTCGCTGTCAAATTCAAGTTGTCGGAGATTAATCACGCGTTTGAACTGGCAGAAAAAAGGGCGGTGCCCCGCGCGACCATCGTGATGGATTAAGAGTCCGGGAGGGAAGAACGGATGGACGAATCGTTTGTGCCTGAGGCTTTGGCGTTGATCCGCAACAATGGCGGCAAGGTCTATATTGCCTGTATGGGAGAAGGGGGCTATCCGAATGTTTCCGTAAGGGAGGTGGTGATTGATGATGCCAATGCCCTGATTTACCGGGACCGTGAAGACAGCCGGACCGTCCAGCTGATGAAGAACAGTCCCCAAGTGCTTGTCAGCGTGTTGCGTGAAGATCAGCCGTATCATGGCTACAAGTTGAAAGGGACGGCCGCATTTGAATCCAATCCGGCGACAGATGGAAGCGTGTTGATTCGAGTTCAGATCGAGCAGGTTTTTCCTTATTGACAGGTTTCTCCTTAATTATGAAGCGATGCATGTTCCTGCAAGAGTCGGGTCCAGTTGGTACATCCTTGGTAAAGACAACCATTGACAATAAAGTGAATAAACTATTATTATGACAAATTATCAAAAATATCACTTTTTAATAAAGGGGTAATCATGATGTCAATGGTACCGTCTTACGTTTATCAAGACTCACAAAACCGTGGCGTCTATCATGCCAAAGAACGGTTGTTGCGGGTCTGGGAGGAGTACCTGTATCGCGGAAACCGAGACATCCAACAAGACATACATCATGTTCATCCCGAGTTTGTTGAACGCGATTTCATTATCGACTCCTGGCAGCGGTGTCTGCAATATGATGTCAAGCCGACCGATGCCGGCTCCATTAAGAATCTTCCCGATGACATGCTGGAAGAACTGCGCAAAATGGATCCGACTTTCCAGATGGCCTTGCCCATTATCCGGGACTTGAAACGGGAACTGCAAAACACCAGGCATGCGATTTTATACTGCAACCGGGAAGGCGTCGTCCTGGAAGTGACAGGGGACCCGGAAGTGGTCCGCTTGATCGGGTCCACCGTCAATGTGACCCCCGGTGCCGTATGGTCAGAACCCTATGCGGGAACCAATGCCATCGGTACGTCCATGGTGCTGAAAAAACCGGTTCAGGTATTTGCCGCCGAACACTTCACGATGGGCTGTCATATGTGGGCATGTGCATCGACGCCGATCCTCGATCCGTTTACCGGGGACCTCCTGGCCGTGTTGAACCTTTCCACTCTGGCCGAGCAAATCAATCTGCAAAGCATGATGATGTCGGTCTGGGGGGCAAAAACCATCGAGCAGCGGTTGGCAATGGAGTACTACCAGGCCAAGGAAATGCTGCAGCATGTTTTCATGGAATCGACCCTGAAGTGGAAACAAAGCAGCGTATTTCTTCTCGACCTGCACGGAAAGGTGCTCTTCGCCAATGACAAAGGTGTGGAATTTCTCAAGAAATATGCCGTGCTGGAGCAGTTTCAACGACAGGTTCAACAATATCAACATGCGGAATTCACTTCGGAGATAAACTTCGAGTTGGACCTGCCAGGGGAGCGGTATGAGGTGCAAATGAAAAAAATTTCCTGGCGAAATCAGGATATTGCCCGGCAGGTCATCGTGCATCGAAAGGAACGTCCAGCTCCCCAACTTTCAACGAAAAATCATACGAAATATTCATTCCAATCATTGATCGGCCATTCACCAGCCTTTTTAAAGTGTGTGCAATTGGCGAAAAAGGCGGCCACTTCTGATGCCAACATCCTCATTACCGGTGAAAGCGGCACGGGCAAGGAACTGATCGCCCACGCAATTCATCATGCCAGCCAGCGCAGCGGCAAACCGTTTATCGCCATCAATTGTGCGGCGATCCCCAAGGAATTGCTGGCTAGTGAATTATTCGGCTACGTGGGCGGCGCCTTCACCGGAGCCAATCCGAAAGGCAGCAAGGGGAAGTTTCAACTGGCCGATGGGGGCACGCTCTTTTTGGATGAAGTCGGCGACATGCCGATGGACTTACAGGTTCAGCTCCTGCGCGCCATTCAGGAGCAGGAAATCATGCCCATTGGCGGACATGAACCGATTCCCATTGATGTCCGCATCATTGCCGCCACCAACAAAAATTTGGAACATGAAATCCGTGAAGGGAGGTTTCGAGAAGACCTTTATTATCGGATTAAAGTGTTCGAGATCGCGTTGCCCGCGTTAAGGGAGCGCGCGGAAGACATTCCGCTTTTGAGCCGGCATTTCCTGAACAAATTTGCCGCGCAGAAAGGCTGCGGGCCATACGAGTTGAGCGAAGAAGCGCTTGAGTGTTTGCAAAATTACCACTGGCCGGGAAATATCCGCCAGTTGCAAAATGCGATGGAATACGCCGTGACGATGGCTGAGGGCGAACGGATTACACCTGATGAGCTGCCAGCCGAGATGAGACGCCTTGAATATTCGGTTCGCTCGATTCGAAGTCCGGCGGTCTCGTTGTCGCCCGTCGAACAGGCAGAGGCCAGGTGGATATGTGACGTGCTGGCCAAGCACCGTTTTGACCTGGGTGCAGCCGCACGGGAATTGAACATGAATCGCAGTTCAATATACAGAAAGATTAAAAAATATGGGATGGATATCCGGGAATTAAAAAAATCTTTGGTGTGAGGAGGAATGCATGATGGCACGTGGATGCAAAGTGACGGTTGTGGATTGCGGTCCGTTGACGCTGGACAAGGGGATTCTGATGACGGGAGCATCGGGTCAGGTCACCATTCCCTCCAGCGTTTGGGTGATTGAGCATCCTAGACACGGGGTGATTCTCTTTGATACCGGGGTGAACTATTTGGTGGCCGATCCGGAGACGGCCGAGACCCATTGGGGACCGGGGATGAGAGAAGCCTTTGGCTGTACGTTGACCCGCGAGATGGCTGTTGATCAACAAGTGATCCGTTTGGGGTATAAGCTGGAAGATGTGAAATACGTGATTCTCTCCCATATGCACCTGGACCACGCTGGAGGCATGTGCCATTTTCCAGACGCGACATTTGTCGTGCAAAAGGATGAGTTGCGTTTTGCCTGGTGGCCGGATCATTTTCCGGGGTTGGTCTATTGTTACAACGATTACAAAGACACACGGGGCTTCAAGTATTTGCAGTTGACAAGCGACGTGGATCTGTTCCAGGACGGCACAATTCAGCTGATCCGCACGCCTGGACATACCCCGGGGCATCAGGCCATGATCCTGAGGCTGGAGAATCGCGGGCCGATTTGCCTGGCGGCAGATACCTCCCACCTTTACGAAGCGTATGTCAACAATGCGCCGATGCCCTATGACTGGAACGTGGAGGTGCTGACGGACTCTTATGCGAGATTGCGGGTCATTGAGCAGGCTGGGATTCCGCTGTTCTTCTCGCATGATCCGGAACATTTTCAGGCGCTGCACGGAAAATGGGTGGATTAAAGGGGGGAAACGCATGGATGGCCGGATGTTTCGAAATATTGCCGGGAGATTCGCGACGGGCGTGACGGTGGTCACGACCATCAATAAACAGGGACGGCCTGTGGGCATGACGGCCAATTCGTTCACATCTTTGTCGCTTGATCCGCCTTTGGTGCTGTTTTGCATCGGCAAATCGGCCAGTTTGTTTTCCGACTTTATGGAGGCGTCGGCCTTCGCCGTCAACATTTTGGCGGCCGAGCAGGAAGCGCTGTCCCGCCATTTTGCCGCCAAAGAGATCGATCGCTTTGCCGGCGTCTCCTATCTGACGGCCAAGACCGGATCGCCGATTCTTCAGGATGTGCTGGGCTATTTCGATTGCCAGGTGGAAGCCCGTTATGAAGGCGGGGATCACATCATCATGATTGGCCGCGTGGTGGACGGCCAGGAGCGGGACGGCGCACCGCTGGTTTTCTACGGCGGCAAGTATGGCCGGCTGGCAGGTTAGGCCTGTTTTCGAGGGGAGAGATGCGAAGGTTCTGGAACGGGAAAAGAGGATTCATAATAATCAAGAAAAAGATATAATGGAGGATAGTACGTCGTTTTTAAAAATAGAAATCTTTTGAGGAGGTATTTAGCCCATGTACCCGATTCCGGAATCTGTTCAGGCTTTTCTCAGGTCACCGAAAAAACACCTGATCGGCGGCGAATGGGTGGAGTCAGCCAGCGGGAATACCTTCCCCGTGTTTAATCCCTCCAATGGGGAGATCATTGCCCAGGCAGCGCGCGGTGACGCGGCAGACATCGACCGGGCGGTGCAGGCGGCGCGGCAGGCGTTTGAACAGGGGGATTGGCCGGCTTACACGCCTTATGAACGGAGCCAATTGTTACACCGGCTGGCCGATTTGCTGGAGGCGCATCAGGAGGAGCTGGCTGTCCTGGAGTCGCTTGATACCGGAAAGCCGATCCGCGATGCCAGGCGGATCGATGTTCCGGCAACGATTCGCCACTTCCGCTATTATGCCGGCTGGGCCAACAAGATTACGGGAGATACCATTTCCCATTCGCAACGCGGGAATTACCTGGCTTACACAGTGCGGGAGCCGATGGGCGTGGTCGGGCAGATCATTCCGTGGAATTTTCCAATTCTCATGGCCGCCTGGAAACTTGCAGCTGCATTGGCCTGTGGCAACACGGTGGTGCTGAAACCGGCGGAACAAACCCCGTTGTCGGCATTGAGGCTCGGAGAACTGGCCATGGAGGCAGGCTTCCCCAAAGGGGTCATCAACATCGTCACCGGTTTCGGCGAAGAGGCCGGGGCGGCATTGGTGGCCCACCCGGATGTGGATAAGGTGGCTTTTACCGGTTCCACTGCCGTCGGTCAGGAGATCATGCGGGCTGCGGCCGGGAACCTGAAGGCGGTTTCTCTGGAGCTGGGCGGCAAGTCACCCAACGTGATCTTTGCCGATGCGGATTTAAAGCGGGCCATTCCCAACGCCTTTTTCGCCCTGTTTTACAACCAGGGGCAAGTTTGTGGCGCCGGTTCCCGTCTGTTTGTCGAAAAGTCCATTGCCGATCAGGTCGTGGAGGAGCTCGTCCAGATGGCCAAACAGATGAAGATAGGACACAGCCTGGACCCGGAAACCCGTTTTGGCCCGGTGGTGAGCCAGGAACACCTGGAGCGGATCGAGCGGTACATTGAACTGGGCAAACAGGAAGGGGCCGAGGTGGCTCTCGCGGGAGGAAGGATGGCAGAGGCAGGCGGGGGTTACTTTGTCTCGCCCACGATCTTCACCAATGTCGATAACAAGATGCGCATTGCGCAAGAGGAGATTTTCGGTCCGGTTTTGGGAGTTCAGGTGTTTGAAGAGCTGGAAGAGGTCATCGAGCGGTGCAACGACACCATTTATGGCCTGGCCGCGGGCGTATGGACGAGCAATATCCGGACGGCACAGTGGATGACCAAGCGCCTGAAGGCCGGGACCGTATGGGTCAATTGTTACAATGTCCTGGATGATGCGGTGCCTTTTGGCGGATACAAGTACAGCGGCATCGGCCGTGAGATGGGCAGTTATGCGCTGGAATTGTACACGCAGGTCAAGAGCGTGTGGGTCAATTACGATTAGTGAGTTGGTGGGCTGCATGGAAACGAAAAAGATAAAGAATCTGATCCGCGGTATCCTGTCTTCCGAAACCAGGCTTTCCTTGCGAAAGGAATGCGTCAATATCGGTTATGAATGCCATTTGGACGTGGTTTCCCGGGAGCAGGAAAATGGAGAATATTTCCTGGTGGGTTACATCGTGACCCACCGGGCGTTTCCCCACATGAAAGAGGATCACCGGTACGTTCAACATATTTTCAAGTTGCTCTATGAGCTGGAACGCATTCCGGCAAAACGCAGGGTCCTTATCTTTGCTGACAGTACATTATACGAAAAATTCAATAAATGGTATCCGGTCAGGGATCGCCGGGGTGTTGAGATTCGCTGCATCGATTTGAGTGAGATGTCCGCAGGCCAAGGGAAACGGCATGAGAAGAAACGATGGGCAGATAGCGGGTGAAACCGTGGCGCCGCTATCTGCCCTTGTTTTACTTGCTGTTTTGTTTGCCCAGCCATTGATCGACCAACGCCTGATTTTCTTCCACCCATCTTCTCACCACAGCAAGCTCGTCATTGCCTTTGTTGAAGATTTCGTTCTCCATCTCACCAAGCTCGGCATCACTCAGCTTAAATCGCTTGAGCGCATCAGCCACTTCAGGATATTGTTCGCTGAAGTCTTTGTGGGCAAGGATCCGGATTTCTTCCCCTTCAGGGATCACCTTTTTTGGATCTTCCAGGTATTTCAAGTCCCATTCGGTGAACATCCAGTGCGGATTCCAACCGAGAAAGACGATCGGTTCCTGCATCTGGTAAGCTTTTCGCACCTTGCTCAACATCGCCGCCTCGCTGGAGGAGATCAGTTTGTAGGAAAGCCCGTATGCGGGGATGACCTTTTCCTCCACTAATCGCATCACGCTGGCCCCGGCATCGATGCCGACGATTTCCCCCTTGAAGGCTTCCTTATGCTTCTCCAGATCGGCGATCGCATTCACTTCTTTCATATAGGAAGGAACGGCCAGACCGGTGTAGGCTTTGCCTTCATACCAACTGCCCAGATCTTCCAGTTGATTTCCTAATTTTTCCCAATAGTTTCGATGAAAACCGGGCAACCACGCGTCCAGGAACAGATCCAGATCGCCTTGTGCCAGTCCCTTGTACAAGGGGGCCACGTCCAGTTCTTTCAGCTCTACCTGATAACCTTCCCTTTCCAAAATCACTTTCCACAAGTTGGATACCACAATCGCTTCAGCCCAGTCGACGAGGCCGATGCGGATGGTGCCCTGCGGAGCGGCGGGATTGGAAGATTGGTTTGGGGACACTTGACTTGGCGCGGATACGCTGCAAGCGGTGAACAGGATAGAGAAGATGAGGATCAGAGAGCCAATAGCACCGTGGTGAAGCCGGCTTCTTTGTCGAACGTTCACGATCATGCCTCCCATTCCATTCATGCTCGATCTTGCCAACACAAAAAGCCACGACAACGCAAAAAGCCACGAGAAGAGACTTTTCCCGTGGCTAAACAGGCGCCATCACAAGCGGATCTCGCCTTCGATCAACCATGGACTTCCCTCCTTCCGGTACGCTTACGAGGTTAGCTGACGGGTTCGGGCGCCAGAATCGCCCTACCCGCGAGAGATAAAGGGTTGTTCATCCCTGTTGTCTCCGCGCGGGACTCACCCCTGCGTGCACCATGGACACGCCCATTCGGTTCCCCCGCTTCCCTGACGGGAATTCAGCGAATTGAAGAGGCAATATGATCTGTGCCATGTGATGGAATTTTCATACTCCATTGTAACTTGCTCGTCGCGGGCATGTAAAACACCGTATTCAGACTTGTCGTGATTTCTCGCAAGATAACCGCGAATCTGACCCCGTGTCGTTGCGATTGGCCAGAAAAACGGCCGATTCTTCTCAATCGCACGGCAAATGATGCGAAAGGTGTGAGGTATGAATAATGATTGTGTTTCCTTCAAGGTTGGATTACAATAGTTTAATGATCTATAATGTTTATATGATATTGTATCCAATATCCTGTGAAAACGCTGCATCAGGAGTGATCACAACATGACACGGGCGTTGGAGGGCATCCGGGTTCTTGACTTGTCCCGAACCTTGGCGGGCCCTTTTTGTACGATGTTGCTGGGTGACATGGGCGCGGACATCATCAAGGTGGAACAACCGGGAACGGGTGACGAATCGCGGCGTTTTACCCCGCCGGCGGTCGCGGGAGAGAGTGCCTACTTTCTCGCCTCGAACCGGAACAAGCGAAGCATGACGGTAAACTTGAAAGCGGAGGAAGGTAGGCAGATCATCCTGGAACTGGCAAAGCGCTCCGATGTCCTGATCGAAAACTTCCGCACCGGGACGATGGAGAAGCTGGGGTTGGGATATGAGACGCTGAAAACTGTCAACCCTCGTCTGGTGTACTGCACCATTTCCGGGTTTGGCAGGACAGGTCCAGACCGGCACAAGGCGGGGTACGATTTGCTGTTGCAAGGATATGGCGGTCTCATGAGCATCACCGGAGAACCGGATCGTCCGCCGGCCAAAGCGGGCATGTCGATTGCCGATTTGTCGACCGGTTTGTTTGCCGTATACGGCATATTGTGTGCTTTGATGGCGCGGGAAAAAACCGGGAAAGGACAGGTTGTGGACGTCAGCCTGCTGGACGGGCAGGTGGCCCTGTTGAATTATATCGCCACCGCCTATTTCATGACGGGCAAAGTGCCGGGGCGAATGGGATCGGCGCATCCGACCATCGTTCCTTACCAGGCATTTCCAACCAAGGATCAGGATATCATCATCGCCGTGGCGAATGACGGATTGTGGGCCAAGTGCTGCGCCGCCCTGGGATGGGAAGATCTGAAGGACGATCCCCGTTTCAGGAGAAACGACGATCGGGTGGCCAATCGCCAGGTTCTGATCGAGATCATGAACGAACGGCTCAAACAACGTCCGAGCGAAGAGGTATTGCGTTTATTGGATGAAGCGGGAGTCCCGTGCGGTCCGATCCACACCGTGGACCAGGTGGTTCACCATCCCCAGGTGCAGGCCAGGGGAACGATCCTGGAGCTGGACCATCCCACGGTTCCCAATCTGAAAGTACCGGGATTTGCGGTGAAGCTGTCGGATACGCCCGCCGACGTGAGATACCACCCGCCGTTGCTCGGCCAGCATACCAAAGAGATCCTGAAAGACGAATTAGGTTACTCTGAGGAGCAGATTCAGTCGCTGTATGACAGAGGCGTCCTTTAAAAAACCCATTTCGTTTGCTGGATTTTAAACGGGAAGATGGATTGGATAAGTGTGGAAATCACAGCGGATCGCTGATAGCAGAAGGAGGATGCCCAATGGGCCTTCTGGAAGGAGTGCGCGTTTTGGACTTGACCCGGTTGCTTCCGGGTCCTTTTTGCACGATGCTGCTGGCGGATTATGGCGCCGAAGTCATCAAGGTGGAGCAACCGGGGACCGGCGATTACGGCCGGAATGTGGAGCCGTATATCCAAGGATACAGCGCGCGTCATTTGACCATCAATCGCAACAAAAAGAGCCTCACGCTTGACTTGAAGCGCGAAAAGGGCAAAGAGATTTTTTGCGCGCTGGCCAAAGAGGCTGACGTGATTGTCGAAAGCTTCCGGCCCGGTGTGATGAAAAAGCTGGGGCTTTCCTATGAAGAGATATCCGCAATCAATCCCGGCATCGTTTACTGTTCCATCAGCGGGTATGGTCAGGATGGCCCTTACCGGCATCTCCCTGGCCATGACATCAATTACATTGGGTATAGCGGCGTTTTGGGATTGATTGGGCTCAAAGATGGGCAGCCTGTCGTGCCGGGTGTGCAGATAGCGGATATTGGCGGCGGTTCGCTGATGGCGCTGGCCGGCATCCTGATGGCCCTCTATTATAAGGAAAAGACGGGGAAGGGGCAGTTTGTGGATGTTTCCATGCTGGATGGAGCCATTTCCTGGATAGCGGGGTATGCCTCCGGGTATTTCGCAGACGGCCAAGTTCCGAAGCGAGGCGAGATTCGCCTTTCCGGAAAATACGCTTGTTATGATGTATACCCGACCAAAGATGGCAAGTATCTTTCGGTTGGCGCATTGGAAGAGAAGTTTTGGCGCCGCCTCTGCGAGCTGCTGGACAAGGAAGAGTGGATCGGGCAGAGGATGGCTCCGCCGGAGGTACAGGATCAAATGCGGCGGGAGCTGCGGGAGATTTTTCTGCAGAAAGACCAGGCGGAGTGGCTGAGTCTCCTGAAAGAAGAGGAGACCTGTGTTGGACCGGTATACGATCTGGATGAAGTGTTTTCCGATCCGCAGGTACTGGCCAGAAATATGGTGATTGAAACGGAACACCCGGTATTGGGAGTGTTGAAACAAGTGGGGTTTCCGCTCAAGTTTTCGCATGCTTCTGGGGCCGTCCGAAGACATGCGCCGGAGCTCGGGGAACACAATCAAGAGATTTTAACCGAGCTGGGGTTCTCATTGGAAGAGATTGAAAAGCTGGCACTTGATCGGATAATTTGAAAACAAGAACAAATCGACATCAAATTGCGCACAGGAATCTAAAGTGCTATGATTTCGATGTGCGCAATTAAACAGGATTTTATTGTGTGAATATTTGCATTAAAGGAGGGCGGAAATGGAAACAGCACGGCAGGTAAAAAAGCTCAAGACACCCAAAGAAGCGCTGCAGCCCATCAAATCGGGACAAACGGTGATGGTTGGCGGTTTCGGTTTGTCGGGCACGCCGATTACCCTCTTATATCACCTTTTGGAGATGCCTGTAAAAGATCTGACGATTATCAGCAATAATTTGGGAGAGAGCAACAGGGGCCTGGGGAAACTGTTGTTGAATCGTCAGATCAAAAAGGCGATTGGTTCCTTCTTCACGTCCAACCGGGACGCCATTGCGATGTGGGAGCGGGGCGAGGTGGAGCTGGAACTGTTGCCTCAAGGCACACTGGCTGAGGCGATCCGTGCGGGAGGGGCGGGAATTGGCGGCTTTTACACGCCGACGGCTGTCGGAACCGAGCTGGCCAAAGGAAAAGAGGAACGGGTAATCGATGGAAAACGGTACATTTTTGAAAAGGCTTTAAAGGCCGATGTGGCATTGATCAAGGCGTACAAAGCCGATGAACTGGGGAATCTGATTTACTGGAAGACGGCCGACAATTTCAACTCGATCATGGCCACTGCCGCTGATTATGTGGTGGCGCAGGTCGACGAGATTGTGCCGGTAGGCGCTTTGTCGCCTGAAGAGATAAAAACGCCGCATCTCTACGTGGATGCCCTTGTCTTGAATGAGCATCTTCCGGTGGAATAAATCATCCTATCACGAGGAGGTCATGCTGGATGGAAGTCAAAAAAATTGCCGTGATTGGCGCAGGAACGATGGGACGCGGCATTGCCCACGTGGCGGCTGCAGGCGGTTTTGAGGTCTCCCTGCAGGACATTTCGGATGAGCAGCTCAAACAGGCGCTGGTCACCATTGAAAACAATATGAAAAAAGCTGTCGAGATCGGAAAGATGACAGCGGATGAGGTTGACAAGGCACTGGCCCGGATCACCACCACGACCAGCCTGGAAGAGGCTGCCAAAGATGCCGATCTGGTGATTGAGGCTGTGCTGGAGCTGATGGATCTGAAAATCGAGGTATTCCAGAAGCTGGACAAAATCTGCAAACCGGAGACGGTACTGGCGACCAACACGTCGACGATGAGTCCGACGGAAATCGCCGCAGCCACGAACCGGCCGGATCGATGCATTGCCATGCACTTCTTCAACCCCGTGCACAAGATGAAACTGGTGGAGATCATCCGCGGCCTGGACACGTCGGATGAAACCTATGAAATCGCCCGTAAGGTTTCCGTCCAGATGGGCAAGGAAACGGTGCAAGTGAACGAGTTTCCTGGCTTTGTCACCAGCCGGATGAACTGCCTGATTGGCAATGAAGCGATGAACATGCTGATGGAAGGGGTTGCCTCTGCGGAGGATATCGACAAGGCGATCAAACTGGGCTTGAACCATCCGATGGGACCCCTGGAGTTGGCCGACCTGGTGGGGCTGGACACGCGCTTGCGGAACATGGAATATCTCCATAAGACGCTGGGAGAACGTTTCCGTCCCAGTCCGATTCTCGTCAAGTACGTCAAGGCGGGGCGGCTTGGCCGCAAATCGGGGAGAGGGTTTTACGACTATACCAAGAAATGAGCGGGGCAAGCTGCGGGAATTTATGACAAAAAACAACGTTTGCTGTTCGCAAAATAGAAAACATCTGATAAACTATGGTTGAACGCATTCATACATCATAAGTCAGACGACGATCTGAAAGGAGTACGAAGAATGGACTTTCGTCTGCCGAAAGAGATCGAGATGCTGAAGCAGACCGTGAAAGATTTTGTCTATAACACGGTCGATCCGCGTGCGCAGGAGATTGAGGAAAAGGATGAAATTCCGGCTGACATCATGGAAATGAGCAAGGAGCTGGGATTGTTCGGCCTCAGCATTCCGGAAGAGTATGGCGGACTCGGAATCGGCATGGTCGGAAAATGTGCCGTCTATGAGGAATTGGGCAAGACGCATAACGGTTTCACCACGGTGATTGGCGGGCACACCGCCATCGGGACGGTCGGTATCGTCGAAATGGGGACGGAAGAACAGAAGAAAAAGTACCTTCCCAAAATGGCCAGCGGTGAATGGATTGGCGCCTTCGCGCTGACAGAACCCAGCGCCGGTTCCAACGCGGCCAACCTCAAGACAACCGCGGTCCGCAAGGGCGACAAGTACATCCTCAACGGTTCCAAACACTTCATTACGAATGGAACCATCGCCCATGTCTTTACCGTGATGGCTGTCACCGATCCCAGCAAGGGACCGAAAGGGATCACGTCGTTTATCGTGGAAAGGGATTTCCCCGGTTTCCGTATCGGCAAAGTGGAAAAGAAGATGGGGCTGCGCGGGTCCCATTCGGTGGAGCTGTTCTTTGAGGATTGCGAGGTTCCTGTGGAAAACGTCCTTGGCAAAGAAGGCGAAGGGTATGTCAACGCGCTGAAGATTCTGGCCAACGGACGGGCAGGTCTGGCTGCACGGAACCTGGGATCCTGTATCAAGCTGCTGGAGCTGTCGATGGATTACGCGATGCAGCGCGTGCAGTTCGGCAAGCCGATTTTCGAGCAGCAGATCATCCAGCACTATCTGGCGGAAATGGCGTTGGACATTGAAACGCTGCGTTCGATGGTATATCGCGTCGCCTGGATGACCGACGAGAAAATGAATGTGATCAAGGAGGCGGCCATGGTCAAGCTGCTCGGTTCCGAGGTGTACAACCGGGTTGCCGACAAGGCCGTCCAAATCCACGGCGGAATGGGTTATATGAAGGAATACCCGATTGAACGCTATTATCGCGACGCGCGGATTACCAAGATTTATGAAGGCACGTCTGAAATCCAGAAGAACATTATTGCCGCACAGCTGAAAAAAGAGTATGCGAAATCCTGAAATTTCAAATCGAGGGAGTGAGTCCGATGCGCGAAGTGGTGATTGTTGAAGGAGTGCGTACCGCCATTGGGCGGATGGGCGGCACGCTGAAGGATGTGGAGCCCGATTACCTGGCTGCCCGCGTGATTGAGGAGCTGCTTCGGCGGACCGGCGTGGACGGGGCGATGATTGACGAGGTCATTCTGGGGCATGTCAAGCAAAGCGCCGATCAGCCGAACATCGCGCGCAAGGCGGCCCTGCGTGCCGGTTTGCCGATTGAGGTTCCCGGCTACACCGTACACCGGCAGTGCGGTTCCGGGTTGCAGGCAATCAACAACGCGGCGCAAGCGATTATGTGCGGTCTGGCCGATATCGTGATCGCCGGCGGAACCGAGAGCATGAGTACGGCACCCTATTATATCCGGGGCTTGCGTTTTGGTTTGCATGCAGGAAATGGCGTGGTCTGCGACCCGAACACCGAAAGCCAGCCCAAGGCCCAGCCTGAGGAGGTCTGGGGGAGCAACTTGACGATGGGATTGACAGCGGAGAACCTGGCCGAGATGTACAACATCAGCCGCCAGGAGCAGGATGAATTTGCGCTTCGCAGCCAGGAGCTGGCCCATCAGGCCATCGAGGCGGGCCGCTTCAAGGATGAGATTGTTCCCTATGAGGTAAAAACGAAGAAGGGAACCATCCTCTTTGAAGTGGATGAGCATCCGCGGAAAACCTCCTTGGAGGCTCTGGCCAAACTGCCTGCCGTCTTCAAGGAAGGGGGCACCGTGACAGCCGGAAACTCCAGCGGCCGGAACGACGCTGCGGCAGTCACGCTGGTGATGTCCAGGGAAAAGGCGGAAGAATTGGGGCTTCAGCCGAAGATGCGCATTGTCTCTCAGGCGGTGGCGGGTGTGCGGCCCGATATCATGGGCATCGGTCCGGTGCCGGCGACGCAAAAAGCCCTGAAACTGGCCGGTTTGACGCTGGATGATATTGATCTCATCGAACTGAACGAGGCTTTTGCGGCGCAAACGCTTGCTGTCGTAAAAGAGCTGGGCATCGACATGAACAAACTGAACGTCAATGGCGGCGCGATTGCCCTGGGTCATCCGCTGGGCGCGACATGTGCGATCCTGACCATCAAATTGATGAACGAGATGAAGCGCCGCGGCAGCAAGTATGGCATTGTCACGGCCTGCATCGGCGGAGGCCTGGGCATTACGACCGTTTTTGAGAACCTGCAGGTTTGATGAGCAATTGCTGTACACCGTTGAGAGGAGGTGAACGGATTGGCAAAAAGGGATCCTGAACACGTTCTGATTGCCAAACGTGTCGCCCTGGAATTGCGCGATGGCGATGTGGTCAATCTGGGTGTAGGCATTCCGACGCTGGTTCCGGACTACATGCCGGAAGGGAAAGTGGTTTTCCTGCAGTCGGAGAACGGCTTGCTGGGCATGGGTCCGACGCCTCCCCCGGAAGAGGTGGACATGGAGTTTATCAACGCCAGCAAACAGCCGGTAACCGCCATTCCCGGCGCTTCCATCTTCAACAGCGCGGAATCGTTTGCGATGATTCGCGGCGGACACATTGATGTGGCTGTATTGGGTGCCCTGCAGGTGGATCAGACAGGGATGATCGCCAACTGGCTGATTCCTGGCCGTCCGATTTTGGGAGTAGGAGGGGCGATGGATCTGGTGGCGGGGGCGAAAAAAATCATCCTGGCCATGACCCATACGTCCAAGGACGGCAAGCCCAAACTCCTGAAAAAGTTGACCTTTCCGATCAGCGGCATTCGCAAGGCGGAGATGGTGATCACGGAAAAAGCGGTTTTCCGGTTTGCGGATGACAAGATGATCCTGCTGGAGATCCATCCGGACATGACCGTGGATGAACTTCGGGCGATCACGGAGGCTGAGTTTGAGGTCAGTTCCGATCTCAAGCCGTACGCTGTCCAGCAAGAGGTCCATGCGTAACCGGGCGCCATTTGCACGGAAGCGATGGAGACATGGATGGTCGGAGTACCTAAGATGCTGGTAGGCTTGGCGAAAGCCAGGCCTACCTTTCTAACGAGAACATTCGGACAAATAAAAATCTGAACCTTATTTGATAAAGGAGTGGAAAAGGATGGGATATCAAAATATTCTGGTTGAGGTAAAAGGGGCGATTGCCAAGATTACGATTAACCGTCCCGAGGTGCGCAATGCGCTGGATCCCCAAACCGTGGGCGAAATCCGTCAGGCGCTGGATGAGCTGTCGCAAAAACCGGAGGTTGGCGTGTTGATCTTTACCGGAGCGGGGGACAAATCGTTTGCCGCTGGCGCGGATATCAGCAAGCTGCGCGATCGGACCATGTTGGAAGCGTTGCAGCCGGGCATGCAGGAATTGTATACCCGCGTGGAGGCGTTTGAAAAGCCGGTGATCGCGGCGGTCAACGGGTATGCGCTGGGGGGAGGCTGCGAATTGGCGATGGCCTGTGATATCCGCATCGCATCGGAAAATGCCAAGTTTGGCCTGCCGGAATTGAACCTCGGCATCATTCCTGGTGCGGGTGGTACCCAGCGGCTGGCCCGTCTGGTCGGGAAAGGCAAGGCGAAAGAGCTGATTTTTACCGGCGAGATCATTTCGGCACAGGAGGCAGAGCGCATCGGACTGGTCAACAAAGTGGTTCCTATTGACCAACTGATCCCGGCAGCCGAAGAAATGGCGGAGAAAATGCTGAAGAAAGGTCCGGTGGCATTGCGTTTGGCCAAGTTGGCAGTGAATGTCGGCACGGAAACGGATCAAAATACCGGGATGGTCATCGAGAAACTGTCTCAAGCCATTCTCATGACCACAGAGGATAAGGTGGAAGGAACAACGGCCTTCCTGGAAAAAAGGCCGCCACGCTTTCAAGGCAGGTAATCAGACTACATAGCGGGTGGACCAGCAGAGCTGGTTGACCGGGAGAGAGTTAGGAGAGATGGGCAGTGCGGAAAAAAGTGCTGCAGATTTTGCCGATGTATGACCCCAAAGGGGAGGAGATTCTCAGGCAATCTGCCGACGTCATCTATACGGAACGTTATGATGAGGATCATCTTTGCCAAATGGTCAAAGGCGTTCACGGCATCGTCCTGCGGGCCCCAGCCAGAATCACCCGCAAGATCATCGAGGCGGCCGATTGCCTGGAAGCCATTTCCGGCGCGGGTGTTGGGGTCGACAACATTGATGTCCAGGCAGCGACAGAGCGGGGAATCCCCGTGTTGCATGCGCCCAGCCTGAACACCAACGCGACTGCGGAGCATGCCGTGGCCCTCATGCTGTCCCTGTCCAAAATGGTGGTACAAGGTGACCAAGCCATGCGGCGAAATCATTTCGCCGCCCGCGATCATATGCGCACCATGGAACTTCGCGGCAAGCGGCTGGGTTTGGTCGGTTTTGGAGCGATTGCCCAGCGGGTGGCGGAAATCGCCGGGAAAGGCTTTGGCATGCAGGTTTCGGTGTATGTCCGCAGGATGGATGACCAGCGGCGTCAACGCGCCATTGAGCTGGGGGCGAGTCTTACGACCGATTTGCAGGAGCTGTTTGCCACCAGCGATATCGTATCCCTGCATGTCCCGCTGACCGCAGAAACCAGACATCTGGTCAATCGCGAACTGCTCGACCTGATGCAGCCGCATGCCTTGCTGATCAATACCGCCCGTGGAGGGGTCGTTGACCATCATGCCCTGCTTCATGCCCTGAAAGCAAAAAAACTGGCAGGCGCCGCTTTGGATGTCTTTGACCCGGAACCACCCGAACCTTCCGAGTTATTCCAGATGGAGCAGGTGATCAGCACGCCTCATATCGGCGGAATCACGCGCGAAGCGACCTACCAGATGGCTGTCACCGTCGCGCAAAATATGCTCAAGATATTGCAGGGCCAACCCGTGGAAACGGTCAGCAACCCGGAAGTGTTGCGTTCTTGCTTTGGTTCGGTTTGAGACCGTTTTGATGTGCTCAATCAGAGAGGGGCTCGAACAGCGGATGGATGCAAAACATCGAAAGGAAAAGTGGATGTCCGCAGCGGAAGCCATTGCGTTGCTTCGTTCCGAGCAGACCGTCGCGCTTGGCGGCATGCTGTCTGAGCCGCCCACGTTGGTCCGTGAACTGATTAACCAACGGGAGCGGTTTCACCGGCTGCCCTTGTACGTCATGCCGGCGGGCAGTCCGTGTGAATACGGCAACCCGGAATGGAAAAGCCATTTTGCCCTGAAATGCTTCATGATGTCTTTTCGCCTTCGCGAGGCCTACCGGCAGGGCATGGCGGATTACATCCCTTTTAACCTCTCTGACCTGCCGAAGGTCATGGAATGGTTAAAACCGGATGTTGCGCTGATTCAAACCACGCCTCCGGACGAGGAGGGGCGTGTCAACCTGGGCATGGCGGCCGATTACACATTGTCGCTCGTCCGAAATGCAAAACTGGTCATCGCCGAAGTCAATGACCAGCTTCCATGGGTGTATGGCGCGGGAACCATTCCCGCCTCCGCCATTGATATTTTTGTTTCCGCAGAACGGCCGCCGTATGAGATGCCTCCGGCCCGGCCCAGCCAGACGGATCTGCAAGTGGCCCGGCATGTGGCTGAACTGGTTCCGGATCGGGCCACGATCCAGATTGGCATTGGATCGCTAGGCGGAAGCATTTTGCATGCCCTGAAAGGAAAAAAGGATTTGGGCATGCACACCGGATCGATTTCCGATGAAGTCATTGACTTGTTCGAAAGCGGGACCCTGACAGGCGAATACAAGGAGCAGGATCGGGGACAAATCGTCGGCTGTTGCCTCATCGGCAGTGCAAGAATCCATCAGTTTGCACGAAAAAACGAGCTGCTGCAATTGCGCCCCTCCGACTATACCCACCACGCCGGGGTACTGGCCCGTTTCAGCCGTTTCTGCGCGATCAACTTTGCGCTGGAAATCGATTTGCACGGGCATGTCAATGCCGAGACGCTCGGGACGCAATATGTCTCCGGCGTGGGAGGGCAGGTCGATTTCATGCGCGGCGCGATGATGTCCAAAGAGGGGATTTCGATCATTGCCATGCATGCGACAGCAAAGGGAGGCCAGCATTCACGGATTGTTCCGCAAGTACGGACAGCCACCTCGTTGAAATCAGATATCCATTATGTCGTGACGGAATACGGGATTGCTTCATTATACGGCAAGACGCTGCGCGAACGCGCCGAAGCCTTGATCGCCGTGGCTCATCCTGATTTTCGCGCATCCTTGCGCAAAGCGCTGGATGCATGAGCAGGTATTTGTTCATTGGGGATGAGGATTGCCGCTGTCTTGGCCATCGTTGATGAAAGGCGCCGGAGCGGAATGGGCGGGCGCACGCAAGTTGATGTCCCAGAGAATATACCAGGTATCGCCTGACATGGCCAAATAGTAGTTTTGCAAAAGCGACATCGTGCCGAAGGCAGATGAAAACGTGATCTTCGTCGGAACCAGCTGTACCTTGGTAAAGGTGGTTCCCGTAAGCGGATTGGTCCACTCTTCGATCGTTTCGGGTTTGCCCAGTTGGTATTCAAACTGCCTGGCACCAAAAATCTGCATGAACACTTTGGCGCGTTCTTGGATATAGGCTTCCTTCGGCCAGTATTGCTGGATCTCGGGATGCAGCTTTTCCCATGAACTGCCAAAGTTTCCCTGCTGTTCCAGATAGAGAAACTGCTCGACCAACTCGGTCGGGTTTTCTTTATTTTTTAAAAGGCCGCATCCGCTGAGAAGCAAAGAGAGGAGCAAACAAAGTCCTGTCCAGATCAAAAACCGGTTTGGCATGCGCATTCCCCCTGCTGTTTTGCAACATGGAGCGTTTGGTCTATACTAGTTGCAAGCGGCACTCGGTGCACGCTCCCATGGACATCTTTCAGTACATATTTACGGGGATGCTGGCCAAATTATCCCTTGTTTGCAGAGGAGGAGATGGCAATGGCAAAACGGCTCACCGTCTATTGGTATCCCAAATGCGGCACCTGCCGGAAAGCAAAAAAATGGCTCGAGGAACATGGGGCTGCATTTGAGCTGGTGGATCTGGTTGAACACCCTCCTTCCGCTGACACCATTCGCCGTTGGGTGGAGCAAAGCGGCCTGGATGTCCGCCGGTTTTTCAATACCAGCGGGCAAACTTACCGTCAATTGGGCTTGAAGGATAAACTGCCGCATATGGATCAGGAAGAGATGATTCAGTTGCTCGCATCGGACGGAAAATTGATCAAGCGGCCTGTCGTCACTGACGGCAAGCGGGTGACGGTGGGTTTTAATGAGGAAGCATTTGCCGCCTGGTTATAGATTTGTTAAAATCATTATCAACTGAGAGAAATTTTGAGTTATCCAACGGAACAGGGGGGTTCGGATGCTTCTGCCCAAAGAGTTGAAGTACAGTGCGGAGCACGAGTGGGTGAAAGCGGAAGGCACAAGAGCCCGCATTGGCATTACCGATTTTGCCCAGTCTGAGTTGGGGGATATCGTCTTTATCGAATTGCCGGAAGTGGGCGACGAAGTGACGGCAGGAGAGGCATTTGGAAGCATAGAGTCGGTGAAGACGGTGTCGGATTTGTACAGCCCGGTCACGGGGCAAGTGGTTGAGGTGAACAAGGAACTGGAGGACAACCTGGAATGGGTGAATGAGTCGCCCTATGAAAAAGGCTGGATGATCGTCGTCGAGATGTCTGACCCTTCGGAACTGGAGCGGCTTCTTTCGGCGGAAGAGTATGAAGCCAAATATAAAAAGGATTAAACAAATATTTCATTTGCAAAAGGTTCATGAAGACGTATGATATGCTTAAGGAGGTTTTTCGATAAGGAGGGGTGTTGAATGAGTTTCTGTTGTGGGGCAAGTATGGTCGGTGCGATCGGGACGATGCGCCATGGCAAAACCTACGTGCACAATCTCCCGATGTTGTTCTGTCCTGTTTGTCATCAAGTGGAAGTGCACAATGCTGTGACGGAAGAGTTTGCCATCCTCATTGAGTATGCGGAGTCAGATGCTGCCAGAGAGGTAGACTTTGCAGAATACATCGACCCCTCCAGAATGGAAGACATCTTTGAAAACTGTATTTCTTGTGTGACAGAGGATCCGCACCAAATTTTTGAGGTGCAAATTGACATGGCGCTGGATTTGCTGATTATCGCCAAGAAGTTGAAAGATCTTGAGTGGGAAATGATGCTGAAAAAACGCCTCAAGGTGCTCAGTGAAAAGAAGCAGGCGATTTTATCCGGCTTGCTCTGACGTGAAGGGATAAGTGACATTCGTGATACATGCCATTCGTCAATTGTGGTGAAGCAGATTCACCACTTTTTTGTTGTTTGTCCCGGCCAAAGTTGGACCTGAACGTGAAATCAGGTATACTTTATACATGGTGCAGGATATCAGAATACTTTCCAAGGCGAGGTGTTCTCCGTCATGGTTCAACATACGGCCCTCGCACCTTCATCCACCGATTCCCTGGAGGAATTGGTCATTCAGGTGCAACAAGGTGACGAACGATTACGTCACGACCTGCTCAAAGACTACTATCCTTTTATGGTGAAGACGGCGTCCAAGGTTTGCAAAAAATATATCGACATCAGGCAAGATGATGAATTCAGCATCGCGCTGAGCGCCTTCAATGAAGCGCTGGATCATTATTCCCCGAAAGAAAGCCGCAGTTTCCTTTCGTTTGCGGAGATGGTGATTCAGCGAAGATTAATCGATTACATTCGCAGGGAGCAACGGTTTCAGAAACAGCTGCCGTTAAGTTCGTTTGAGATTGAAGATGAAGAAGAACACTATTTAAACCCGGTGGAGGTGGAAGAATCACTCCGGCTTTTTGAACAGGAACAGCAAGGCATTGCACGCCGGACTGAGATCAAGCTGTATGCCAGGCATCTCAAGGAGTTCGGCATCAGCCTTCAGGAGCTGGTTCGGCTTTCGCCCAAACATCAAGATTCCCGCCAGCTGTTGTTTGAAGTGGCCCATATCTTGGCGTCCAATCAGGAGCTGGTTGCCCAGCTTCTGGAGAAGAAAACGTTACCGATTAAAGATCTGCTGAAAGTGGTCAAAGTAAGCCGCAAGACATTGGAACGGCATCGCAAATATATTATCTCCATGGCCTTGATCCTGATATTTGATTATCCATATTTGCGAGAATATCTGGAGTTTCCCCAGGCAGAAAAAGTATAGGTCCAGGAAAGAGGGATTGGCTTGAAGCGCGGATTGGTGGTCGAAAAAGACGGGCAGACAGTCATTGTGCTGACACCGGATGGACGGTTTCAAAAAGTGAAACAGGCGATGGCACATGCCGAATTGGGCAGTGAGATCATCTTTGAAAATCCGTCGTTTTTCCGCCAGTACTCGCTCGGTCGCGCTGTGCCTGTGCTGCTCCTGACGTTTTTGTTGTTCGTCATGTTGTGTTTGCTGGAGGTTTGGGGGCATGAGGTGCAGATGTATGTCAGCGTGGGGCCAGAACCAAAAGTCGAGTTTGGTGTAAACCGCTTAAACCGGGTGGTCGAGGTCTACACCTCCGAACTGAGCCCGCAGCTGTTGGAGAAAGCATCTTCTTTTTATGGACAACCTATCGAAAAGGTGATTCGGCAAGTGACTGTCTTGCCCACAGATGAGGCAGCCTACCCGGCTTCCCCGCGTTATTATCTTGTGACATCACAGGTGGCGTCAGGAAGTACAGCGTTGTCTCGAAAGCTTCAGGATCTTCTGCCATCCGCACTGGTTTTGACTGTGCCTGCAGAGGTGCGGGAGAACGCGATGACACTGGGGGTATACCCCGGTGATTACGCCATCCACTGGTTGCTGCAACATCCTGATCATGGCACAGAGCAATTGACGCAGTTTATTCAATAAGGCTTGCAGTCGGGGAGATAAAAAGCTAAAATAAAATTAGTCTTTGACTAAAATTATTCTAAAAAGGACAGGGTCCAGCGTGCCATCTCAAACAAAAGGTTTTGTGCCTGTTTTAGATGTCATCACCGTTTCTGCACCAACTTTCGAAACAAAAGCGCATAAAATATATCGAAAGATGGATTACCTTGCCTATACTGGGGGATTCCGTTACAATCGTAGTGGCACAAAAGCGGCTCATGACGGTACGGCGATTGGCCAAAATAACGGAACCGGAAGACGTCTTTGATGTGTGGATCGAGTGTAGGAGGAGTGGATGTCATGACAAAACCGGTCTTGTCAATTCGTGACTTTCGGGTCAAGGTTGAAGATAAAGAAATACTCAAGGGAGTCACCCTTGAGGTAAAGGGCGGCGAAGTGCACGCCATCATGGGTCCCAATGGAACCGGAAAAAGCACGTTGGCTGCCGCGCTGATGGGCCATCCAAAATATGAGGTCGTCGGCGGCAGTGTGACGCTCAACGGAAAAGATCTCCTGGAGATGGATGTTTCGGAACGGAGCCGCAGCGGCTTGTTTTTGGCCATGCAATACCCGAGTGAAGTCAGCGGCGTGACCAATGCCGATTTTTTGCGCAGTGCCATCAACGCCCGGCGCGCTGAAGACGATCAGATTTCGCTCATCAAGTTCATCCGCATGCTGGAAGAGAAGATGAAAATGCTGGAGATGGATGAATCGTTCGCGCACCGCTATCTGAATGAGGGATTTTCAGGCGGGGAGAAAAAGCGCAACGAGATTCTGCAGATGATGATGCTTGAACCGCAAATCGCGATTCTGGACGAGGTGGATTCCGGACTGGACATTGATGCTTTGAAGATCGTGGCCAAGGGCGTAAACTCCATGCGCAGTGAACGGACCGGTTTTCTCATCATTACTCACTACCAGCGCCTGTTGAATTATATCCGGCCGGATTTTGTGCATGTGATGATGCAAGGGAAAATTGTGCGTTCGGGAGGTCCTGAACTGGCCGAACGGCTGGAAGCGGAAGGGTATGATTGGTTAAAGGAAGAGCTGGGCATCGTGGATGAAACCGTCGGCCAGAACGTCCAGGTATAACCCGCAGAGAATGTTGTTGCAGGTGGGACCAGCAGGATTTGACGGATGAAGGAGTGGGTGGGATGAGTGTGGATGTGAAGACGGTGGATCAGGAGTGGATCCGGCGATTTTCCGAGCAGAGAGGCGAGCCGCGGTGGATGACGGAATTCCGGCTGAACGCGTTTGAATTGGCTGAAAAGCTGCCCCTGCCAAAAGTGGAAAAGATGCGGATTCAGCGTTGGCGCCTGAATGGCGTTGTCCCCTCGGCGGATCGCCCTTTCTTTCAGGATTCGGCGGTTTTGCCGGAGCTGAAGCAGGAAATGCCGTGGCTTGATGAGAAACTTCCAAATCTCCTCATCCAGCAGGACGGTTCCGTAAGCCATTCTCGTCTTGATGAGGAGTTGCAAAGGCAGGGAGTGGTGTTTCAAAGCCTGGATTCGGCGTTACACCGGCACGAGGCGTTGATCCGGGAGCACTTTATGACGGAAGCGCTGAAAGTGGATGAAAACCGCTTGACTGCCCTTCACGCCAGCCTCTGGAGCGGTGGCGTTTTTGTCTATGTCCCGCCGAATCGGGAGGTCGAGCTTCCCCTGCAGGCCTTGTTCCGGTTTTCCGGACAGGGATTTGGGTTTTACCCCCATGTGCTGGTCATCGCCGATGAAAACAGTTCCCTGACGATGGTGGACCATTGTTTTTCGTCGAAGCAGGCAACTGGATTGCACATCGGGGCCACGGAGGTATACGTCAAGCGCGGGGCCAGGGTGCGTTATGCGACGGTGCACCTGTTCAATCAGGCGATCACGGATATTTCGTACCGGCGGGCAGTTGTTGCACAGGATGGCCAGATCGAATGGATTCTCGGTGAGATGAATGACGGCAACACACTGGCTGAAAACAACAGCATCCTCAAGGGAAAGGGCGCATCTTCCGCCTCCAGGCTGATTGCCATCGGCACGGGAAAACAACAGGCCAATTACCAGTCTCGCAACTGGCATATTGGGCAACATACCAATAGCGAGATCCTTTCCCGGGGTGTGACGAGAGATCAGTCTTGGCTGATTGTGGATGGTGTGACGAAGATCGAAAAAGGAGCGCGCCGTGCCGACGGCAGGCAGGCCCAATCCGTCCTGATGCTTTCGGAACATTCGCGGGGTGATGCCAATCCGATCCTGTATATTGACGAAAATGATGTTCAGGCAGGCCACGCCGCCGGTGTCGGCCAGGTTAGCGCAGAGCAACTGTACTATCTCATGTCGCGGGGTATTCCGAAAGAGGAGGCGGAATACTTGATCATTCTCGGTTTCCTGGAGCCCGTGGTATCGCGGATTCCGGTCGAGGGAATCCGCCAGCAACTGCTTGCGGTCATCGAAAGGAAGCTGCGGACATGAATTTGGAGAACATTCGCGATCAGTTTCCCATCCTGTCGCAGGAAGTCAACGGTCATCGGCTGGTATACCTGGACAGCGCGGCCACCTCACAAAAACCCCTGGCGGTCATCAGGGCCATTCAACATTACTATGAAACCTATAATTCCAATGTTCACCGTGGCGTGCACACACTGGGGAACAAGGCAACCGAGGCGTATGAAGGCGCGCGAGAAAAGGTGCGGCGCTTTATCAATGCGCGAAGCACGTCAGAAATCATTTTCAACCGCGGCACGACTGCAGGCCTCAATATGGTGGCCCGCAGCCTGGCTGAAGGCGTGTTGCAGGCCGGCGATGAAATCCTCATCACGCAGCTGGAACACCACAGCAATTTGATCCCGTGGCAGCAGGCAGCCAAGCGGACGGGCGCCACGCTCAAATACCTGCCCCTCCAGGCCGACGGCACCGTCCGTCTGGAGGATGTGGAAGAGGCCATCACGGAGCGGACCAAAGTGGTCGCGATGGCACACGTTTCCAACGTGTTGGGGACCGTTCACCCGATCCGGGAAATTGCTGCGATCGCCCATCGCCGTGGGGCTGTCATGGTGGTCGACGGGGCGCAAAGCGTTCCGCATATGAAAGTGGATGTCCAGGAACTGGATTGCGATTTTCTGGCTTTTTCAGGTCATAAGATGCTGGGACCCACTGGCATTGGCGTCCTGTATGGGAAGGAAGAATGGCTCAAACGCCTGGAACCGGTGGAGTTTGGCGGCGAAATGATCGATTTTGTCCAGTTGTATGATGCCACCTGGAAGCAACCGCCCTGGAAATTTGAAGGCGGCACCCCGAACATCGCGGGCGCTATCGGACTTGCGGCGGCCATTGATTTTCTCGAAACGATCGGGATGGATGCGATCCACCGGCATGAACAGCGCCTGGTTGCTTACGCCATGGAGCGGATAGGGCAGGTGGAGGGTATCCAGGTTTATGGTCCGAGAGAACGTGCGGGGATTGTGACCTTTAACCTGTCCGGGGTTCACCCGCATGATGTCGCTACGGTTCTGGACACGGAAGGGATTGCCGTACGGGCAGGCCATCACTGCGCCCAACCGTTGATGAAGTGGTTGGGAGTGACGGCGACGGCAAGAGCCAGCTTTTACCTTTACAATACCGAAGATGACGTGGATCGGTTGGTTCAGGCCTTAATCCGAGCAAAGGAGTTTTTCGGCCATGCAATTGGATGAACTATACCGCAGGGTGATCATGGACCATTATCAGCATCCGCGAAACCGGGGCAGATTCGGTGAAAACGAAGGCATTCAGATTGAGCTCAATAATCCCACCTGTGGGGATCGCATTCAGCTGCAATTGAAGCTGAACGGTGATCAGATTGAGGATGTCCGTTTTGATGGAGAGGGTTGCTCCATCAGCCTCGCTTCCGCTTCGATGCTGACGGAAGCCGTGAAAGGATTGCAGGTACAGGATGCGCTCGCGTTATCCAGCCATTTTTCCGAACTGGTACGTGGCAATCACCCTGAAGGCGTGGATTTGGGAGACTTGGAAGCACTGCAGGGAGTTTCCAAGTTTCCGGCGCGCATCAAATGCGCGACCCTCGCCTGGAAAGCGATGGAGCAGGCGCTCGGGGAAACGTCCCGCGAGTCCTGAGATGGTTCGACCTGTTCTTTCCGGCGGAGTTATGATATATTTATATTGAGAAACGTAAAAAATATCCATGTTGCTGTCAGGTTGCGACACCAGAAACACCGTGTGGACATTCACCGAGTTTTGGAAATACGCCGAGGCCGGTTTTTGGCTGTTGAGGATAGATGACAAAAAAGGAGGGATGCGGGATGGCGAAACAGTTGGTGGAATTGGGGGAATACCAGTACGGTTTCCGGGATCCGGATATTTCCATTTACCGGGCCCAGAAAGGGTTAAACCGTCAAGTGGTGGAAGAGATCTCGCGGATCAAGGGTGAGCCGCAATGGATGCTGGAGTTTCGTTTAAGAGCGCTGGAGATCTTTTTTTCCAAGCCGATGCCCACTTGGGGCGGGGATCTTTCCGAGCTGGACTTTGACAATATCACCTATTACGTGAAACCGACAGAACGGCGCGGACGCTCCTGGGATGAAGTCCCGGAGGAGATTAAGCGGACGTTTGACAAGCTGGGCATCCCGGAAGCGGAACAGAAGTTCTTGGCGGGGGTCTCCGCCCAGTACGAGTCGGAAGTGGTTTACCACAACATGCAAAAAGAGCTGGAAGAGCAGGGCGTCATCTTTTGCGATACGGACACGGCGCTGAAAGAATATCCCGAGTTGTTCAAGGAATATTTTGGCACCGTGGTTCCGCCCACGGACAACAAGTTTGCTGCCCTCAACAGCGCCGTCTGGAGCGGCGGCAGCTTCATCTATGTTCCGAAAGGCGTCAAGTGCGAGGTGCCGCTGCAAGCCTATTTCCGGATCAACACCGAGAACATGGGCCAGTTTGAACGGACCCTGATCATCGCGGATGAGGATAGTTTCGTCCATTACGTGGAAGGATGCACGGCCCCGATCTACGGAACCGATTCACTGCACAGCGCCGTCGTGGAAATCATCTGCAAGCCGCGTTCCCGCGTGCGGTATACAACCATTCAGAACTGGTCGTCCAACATCTACAACCTGGTTACCAAGCGGGCAGTGGCGTATGAGGATGCGACGATGGAATGGGTGGACGGAAACATCGGTTCCAAGCTGACGATGAAATATCCGGCCGTGATCATGAAAGGACCTCGCGCCAAGGCCAATATCCTTTCGATAGCGGTTGCCGGCAAGGGGCAGCACCAGGATGCCGGGGCCAAGGTGATTCACCTGGCGCCCGACTGTACCTCGACGATCGTTTCCAAGTCCATCAGCAAACAGGGTGGGAAGACCACCTACCGAGGGCTGACCTCCTTTGGTCCCAATTCCAAGGGTTCCAAAGCGAAAATCGAATGCGACACCCTGATTTTGGATGAGCAATCCACTTCCGATACCATTCCTTACAACGAGGTCAAGAACAAGGACGTCACCCTGGAACATGAAGCCACTGTCAGCAAGGTGAGCGAGGAACAGCTCTTCTACCTGATGAGCCGGGGCCTTTCCGAAGAAGAAGCTACCCAGATGATCGTCATGGGATTCATTGAGCCATTTACCAAGGAGCTGCCGATGGAGTATGCGGTGGAGATGAACCGGCTCATCAAGCTTGAGATGGAAGGAAGTATTGGATAACCCCGATTTATTGATATCATGCTTTGTTCAAAAGGCATCGCCCCCAAAAGGGGGCTTTTTTTGTTTCCTGAAACTGCTACAATGGATCATTATGGAGAAACGGAAGGGGGAGCAGGGGAAATCATGGATGCGCGCTCGTTGGGCACGGTTGCGGCTGGCGTGATCTTGGGCTTCATTTTTATATATTATGTGTTGCCGACTTGGTATATCCGTTTATCCGGAAAGGCCATTCGCCGCGGCAGCCCGCTTCATCCGGACGTTTCGCTGACGTTTGAGGGAAAAGCAGAGCAATGGTCGGAACTGTTGCCCATCCTCAGGTCTTTGGGAATTCGGGCCACGTTTTTTGTGCATCAGGAGCCGGGAGAAGCGAACCGGGCGGAACTTTCCCGGCTCTCAAGCGATGGCCATGAATGGTATCCGGCTTCATTTGAGCATTCGCAAGCGTTTTACCGCCCAGTCAAGGGCTGGCTGAGCCTGTATCGTCTCTGGCAGGTGTGCCGGTCGCGTTGCACCGTGGTTTTGTGGTCGGCGACGTGGAATGGCTCCCGCCTCAATCCGCAGAGATGGATGCGAAAAGTGCGAAACGGATCGGTTCTGCGGGTAAAGGGCGGCCCTGCCGACCTCCAAAGGTTTGCGCTGCTTTTGCGGCGGCTGCAAAAATCGGGTTACCGCTTTTGCACGTTGCAGCAGTTGGAGTCCCGTTATCGGCAGGAAAGGGAAGAAATGAAGGTTTGCCGCTCGCCGGTGAATCGCTTCCTGTTTTATACCTGGAAGCGATGGGAAAGCTTTGTCCACCGCTTGTTGAACATGGAGTATGTCTGCATGCAGGATGATGAACGGACGCTGTTTCGCATCCGTAAGCGGCGCTATTACGGAAAGCCGGTTTGCTTGGCGGACGGTCAGTGGTTGCGTCGCGGTGAACCGATTTTGGAACTGCACTTTAACAATGACATTTTCACACAGGTGGTGCAACGGGCAAGGACTTCCGTCCAGCTGGCCGCCACCTTGATTCGGATGCTCCGGCGATCCTTGCCCGAACTGAGCCGGTATTTGACGGAGCACCAGCAGTATCAACACGTCAAGGCGATTTACGGCATTACGATGATTTACCGGGGGGCTGATCCGTTTGGATTTACAGTGGTTCCCATGCCCAGGCGCTGGTGGAACGGGTTTATCACTTTTTATTTGCGTCTTTATCTATCCATCTTGCATCCTGATGGCCGCAAGCGCCTGACGCAAAATCGGGACAAACTCATTCCCAAGCGGGTCATCATGTCTTGCGCGCAGTTGTTGGAGTGGTACCCCCCGGCAGGGTTGTCCAAAGAAGAACCTGAACATCAGGCAGGACATAAGATGGAAAGAGAGGTTCAGAAGGGAGGTTTGTCGATTGGTTGAAATCAAACCGATTGTTATCGAGGGACATCCGTTTATCGGCGTCGTTGTCCAACTCCCCAAAACAAACCTCATCTCCATCTCGAACGACAAGGGGTACATCATGTGCGGGGCGCTTGACGTGGGTTTGCTGAACGAGCGGCTGGCCGATCGGAAGATCATCGCGGGTCGTGCGACAGGCGTGCGTACCCTGGAAGATCTGCTGGAATCTCCTTTGGAGAGGGTGACCCGTCAGGCAGAAAAGCTGGGTATCGTGCCTGGGATGAAGGGACGTGATGCGCTCCTCAGAATGATCTGAGATGGGAATTGACAAAGTGTCAGGGTTACCGGAGCACACAAAAAACGGGGCGAGAGCAGCCCCGTTTTTTCGTTTTACGTGCGGCGTTTGGCAAATTGCGCAATCACCGGATGGGTTTGGCTCAGTTCGTGGTGAATCTGTTCAAAGGTCTGGCGGATGTCCCACTGTGCCTCTTGGGAGGTGCGCAAATTAATCAGGTGATACAATTCCCAGAGACTGAGGTCGGCCACGATTTCCCGATGGTGAGCGTTGGTCACACAGTAGGCGGCAAGAGTGGGTGACTCCTGGGCCAATTGGTGGTAGATCTGCTCCGCTTGCTGGAGAAACCGGTGCATGACATCGGCCAGTCCCGCTTCCCGAACATGTGGCGGGATTGTGACGCCTCCGCCGACGTTCGGAGGTTGAAAAATAAAACTGGTACGCCGATTGTGGCGCAGCAATTGATGCCAGTTGGCTTCCGACACACTGAGGTAAAGCTTGAGCCGGATCGTCTCGAAAACCGGGTGCGGGTTATCAAACGGGCCCAGATCGGATAGCGTCTCCCGAAGGAGTTGTTCTTTTTGTTCGAGAGATTGTTCCTTTGCCCACTGTTCCGCCTGCGAATGAGAAACCGGCTGATGGCTGAAAAGCAGACCCGCGCACAAGCGGTTCAGGACGGTTTCATAATCGGGAATGTCAATGGACCTCATCCCCGCCCTGTTGCCGGCTGCTTGTCCGTTCCCGGCGTGAGGCAGTTGTTTGAACCGCTGGCTGCTGTTTACGAGATGAGCGGAGGCACCCACATGACGAAGCAGGGTGGGGAGACAAAAGCTGATCTCCCTTTCCATTTCCCGGGCCAGCCTCACGCACTCCGGAAAGGGACTGGAGAGCAGGATGACCAAGGTGTCACGCAATGCGCGGCCGTTTCCGGTCATTCCCAGGTTGGTCAGCGTGGCCAGAGGCAGTACATATCGCGCGTCCTCAAAGGCCATTTTTTCAATGCGCGTCTGATAGGCCTTGAGCGTCTCATCCTTGTTCGGTGATATCTTCTTTTCAAGATAAGATTTCAGGCCTGCCAAGAGCGTTTCATAGACATCGTACGCCTGATGCTGGAACTGAATGTACGCCTCGCGCAGGGATGGCCACTGGTCGATTTCTTCGGGGATATAAAAGTCGCCCCGGCGAGGCCGCTGGTAGCGCTGGCTGTACTCGGTAAAACTGTTGAAGCGGTTGGCCAGCTCCAGTTCGGAAGAGGCGAGCCGGCTGATCTTTTCAATGCCGATATGGGCAACGGCATGTTCGGCCACACTGGAATGGCCGTATCCCACCACCCAGCGTTCGTGAAAACGTCTGGCGGTTTCTGACAGGAGAAGCTGGTTGCCCGGTTGGGTCAAGATTTCTTCTTTTTCCAAAAGCGTTTGCAGATTTTCCCGAAAGCTCTTCGGACTGCGGGATACATAGGCGAAGATGACGGCGATGACCTCTTCGGGAAGGTTGAAGATGGCGTAGACGTTTTTATCCAGGTTGGAGACGTAATCCGTAAGTCGGTATGTCAATCGATTCCCCTCCCATATCCGGTATTCGAATTCAGGTTGATTGTAGCACAATCCTGCTTGCTTGTAGATAAAACTGGTTCGTAACGGGCGTATAGCCCTCTCTTGCGCGACATAAGTATGGTACATGAGGAGGCTGGCGCCATGCTCTGGATGAGGCGGAGAGGGGTTCGAAACCGGCTGGCAAGACGTCCGTTTTACCGGTTCATGATTCCGGTGGTGATCCTGCTGTTGATTTTTTCGGGAGTCCAGTTGTTTTATTTCATCGAGCGGAATATCCGCGTCCCGCTGATGAATATCGCGCGGGTTCAAGTCCATCAGATGGCGACGGAATCCATCATTGAATCGATTTCGAAAAAAATCGCCCGGCAGACGGATATTCGGGAGCTGATCATGATTCAATATGACGATAAGGGAGTCATCCAAAGCGCATTGTTTAATTACTCCGAATATGCGAGGATCCAGGCGGAGACCACGGCACGGGTGCATGAAATCCTCCGCGAATTGGAGGAACAGGAGATCGAGATACCGTTGGGGCAGGCGTTTAACAGCAATATCTTGGCCCATTTGGGACCGAAGATCTCGGTGCACTTACGGCCGATGGGTTCGGCCACCGTGGATCTGGAATTTGACATGCAGACCGCCGGGATTAATATGGTGATGGTGACGGTGTACGCCGTGATTAAAGCCCAGGTGGCCATCGTCATCCCTTTCTCCGTCGAATCCGGAGAGGTGTCTACCCGTGTGGCCTTGTCGAACGCCGTGATCGTCGGTCAGGTTCCCGACTTCTACTATTCGAGCGGCGGTTCCGGCGGCCGCGATCCGGCCCAGGGCGGCGGAACAAAAGACCCCTCTAATGATACGCCGTTGCCGCCCGTGATGCCGATTATACCACCTGTCGAATTTTAACGTTGTTGCTTGCGGCCGGCTCGTTCCCACGCTTTCAGGTATGGGTAAGGGTCAAAAGCCCATTCATTGCGTCCGTTATGCTTATACATCCCGTAGTGCAAATGCGGCGGAAATTTGCCCTGTGTTCCCGGCTTTCCATACCCGGAGCTGCCCACATAGCCGATTATTTCTCCCGGCTTGACGGCATCACCCGCTTTGATTTGCTTGTTGAAACCCGAAAGATGGGCGTAGTAATGGTAGACGTTGTTTAAGTCCCGGATGCCGATGCGCCATCCGCCGTATGGGTTCCAGCCGATCACTTCCACGTATCCGTAACAGGTGCTGAGAACGGGCGTTCCATAACCGGCGAAGATATCCGTTCCTTCATGCATCCTGCGGCCCCCCCAGCCCCGGGAATGGCCCCACGTATCGTGGTAGGTGTAGTGGAAACCTTTCGGAATGGGAAAAGTAAAATGGAGAAGATCCAATGTCTGAAACTTCTTGTAGATTTCCGCAAAAGCGTGAATGTGACGAACGGCGTAGTCCGAACCATAATATTCCCAAAGGCCGTGCAAGATGTCTTCTTCAGAAAAACCGTACGAAGACAAGTAAGTGGCAAAAGTGAAGATCAGATCTTGATCGCTGTTTGGATCTGCGATGCCGTCCCCGTCTCCGTCCTTGCCTATTCCGCCAAAAAACCGGATACTCGACGGATTGGTATCCTGATGATCCGGGTTGAGCATTCCGGCCCAAAGATAGTCCGGGACTTGAATGGCCAGAACCCCTTCCTTTTTCTTTTTATCCTTGCGCGTCGCTTGAATGGCTCGTTCATATTGATCGATCGCCGCGAAGTAATACCAGGGAATATGGGTGAATTGCTCCATTTGCAGAAAATATTCCATCCGCTGCTTGTAAATCGTGTTCCGTTCATCCGCAGTATTGGCCTCGCTGACAGAGGTGGAAACCAAGAGCAGCGCACAGGCCAGAAGCAGTGCGATCAGACGTTGAAGCGAGCGACACACCGTATGCTTCACCCCAGTATCATGACTCGGTTGGATACACCAAAATTAGTTTGTTGCCAGGGCGGGCTTTTATCACGCCAAATCCTGGCCAAGCACTTGAAAAATGGTTTTTTTGGGAATGAGAAGGTATAATGTGTGTAACAATCGGATGTGGTCGGGATGGCCAGGCGACTGTTGGAGGTGTGACCATGCCTGTCTACGATACTTCCAGAAAACCGGAATGGCTCAAAGTGAGGCTGTCTACAAATCGTCATTTTACGGAACTGAAGGAAATCATGCGCAGCCAGACGCTGCATACGGTCTGTGAAGAGGCGCGCTGCCCAAACATTTACGAGTGTTGGTCCCACCGCACCGCCACTTTTATGATATTGGGCGATATCTGTACGCGTGCCTGCCGTTTCTGTGCGGTGAAAACCGGTTTGCCGACGGAATTGGACTGGGCCGAACCGGAACGTGTGGCGGATGCGGTGGAAGCGATGGGGTTGAAGCATGTGGTGGTGACTTCCGTGGCCCGCGACGATCTGCGGGATGGCGGCGCGGGCATTTTTGCGGCGACGATTCGGGCGATTCGCAAGCGCAACCCGTTGTGCAGCGTCGAGGTGCTCATTCCCGACTTTCTCGGGAATTGGGATGCCTTGCAAGTGGTCATGGAGGCCCGGCCCGATATTTTGAACCATAATGTGGAAACCGTTCGCAGATTGTCTGACCAGCTGCGCCGGGCGGCAAAGTATGACCGTTCTCTGGAGCTGTTGCGGCGGGCCAAGGAAATGCAGCCGCACATCCCGACCAAATCCAGTATCATGGTAGGCGTCGGCGAGACGTGGGAGGAAATCCTGGAGACGATGGATGATCTCCGCGCAGTGAATTGCGACATTTTAACCATTGGCCAGTATTTGCAGCCGACCAAGGACCATTATCCGCTGGTTTCTTACTACACGCCGGAAGAATTTGCGCAACTGAAAGAAGAAGGGTTGAAAAGAGGCTTTCGGCACGTAGAATCCGGACCTCTGGTGCGAAGTTCTTACCATGCCCATGAACAAGTACAATCCATGCATACCTGAAGCGGCAGAGGAGTGAGAGAATGGTCGTTATTCATGGACAGCAGTACGAGGTCGTGGAGAATTATCGCAACGGATGGCAAGTGGAAGCATTCCGGGAACGCTATATTGATATCTTGCAACGCTATGATTACATTGTCGGCGACTGGGGATACGGCCAATTGCGGCTGCGTGGCTTTTATGAAAACAACCGGCCGAAGGCCAGTTTTGATCAGAAAATAGCCAGCCTGGATGAATATTTACAGGAATACTGTAATTTCGGATGTCCGTATTTCGTGCTCAAAAAGGTCACTCCGGAGCGCGGGGTCAAAAGCCGGGAAAGCCGGAGCAAAAAGAGCGCAGAAGAGGTGTAGCTGCAAGCTACACCTCTTCTGCTTCGGAGTGTGTCGGATGCGCATCCGGATGTTCCCTTTCCAGCCCGGCGTGAAAGGTGCGGTTTTCATACGTGAATTGCGGGGCAGCGTGCATGCCGCCTTCCCAAGGGGTCGTTTTTCCCAGGTGTTCCTCGTTGAACGGCGCGCCATACGGGCCCTCGGGAAATTCTTCGGCAATGATTTCGCTGCGCTGCGAAACGACGGTCTCAAGCTCCCGGTACCTCTTGTTTCGCTGAACCATGTTTTCCACCCCCTGTAAAAAGAGTTCCCAAGGGGGGTAAGGATATACCCTTTGCCGGATTAAAGCATTTTCTTTTCCAAAGATTTGTGATATATTCTAATCAAAATCGTAAACAAGTTTAATAATAATGGTTTACAATTGGGGTGGAATCATGAAAGCCTGGACTTATGAGGAGCTGTTGGAAAAAAACCGGCGTTATCTATGGAATCCTTTTACACAGATGAAGGAGTATTTAAAAGATGAGCCTGTGATCATCGAGCGCGGGGAAGGCGTGCGGTTGATTGATGTCAACGGGCGTGCTTACTATGATGGGAACGCTTCGGTGTGGCTCAATGTTCACGGGCACAACCGGAAGGAGCTGAACGAGGCGATTGTGCGGCAGCTGGATAAAATTGCGCACTCCACGATGCTGGGCATGGCCAGTGTGCCAGGTCTTCTCCTGGCAGAGAAGCTGGTGGAAATCACGCCGCCAGGATTGAACAAGGTGTTTTACTCTGACAATGGTGCCACCAGTGTGGAGATTGCTCTGAAGATGGCCTTTCTCTATTGGAAGCACCGCGGCCGCCCGGAAAAGCGGCTTTTTCTCAGCATGAACAACGCGTATCACGGAGATACGATCGGGGCGGTCAGTGTTGGGGGAATTGATCTGTTTCACGCTGCTTTTGACGCATTGTTGTTTGCGACCGAGAAGGTGCCTTATCCCTATACATACCGCTTTCCCGGAACGGAAGAAGAGTGTGTTGAATATTGCTTGACGGTTTTGGAGGACAAGCTCCGCGAGAAAGGGGAGCAGATCGCTGGATTAATTGTGGAGCCGATTGTGCAAGGGGCGTCCGGGATCATCACCATGCCCCCCGGTTTTTTAAAAGCGGTAGAGAAACTCTGCCGCCAATATGACGTGCTGTTGATTGCCGATGAGGTGGCTACCGGCTTTGGGCGCACTGGGGAGATGTTTGCTTGCAATCACGAAGCGGTGCAACCGGATTTGATGACAGTGGGGAAAGCGATCACCGGCGGCTACCTGCCTTTGGCTGCGACGCTGACGACGGATGAGATTTATGATGCTTTTTACGCTGATCACGAAGAGTTGAAAACGTTTTTCCACGGCCATTCCTATACCGGTAATCAGCTGGCCTGTGCTGTCGCCCTGGCGAATTTGGAACTTTTTGAAACAGAGGAGATTTTGAACCGGGTGAAAGAAAATGCCGGTTTTCTTGCCAAGATGTTCCAACCAATGATGGAGCTTTCTCACGTGGGGGAGGTACGTTGGCGAGGGTTGATGGCCGGGATTGAGCTGGTCAAGGAGAAAGAGCGCAAGACGCCTTACGCTCTTGCGGAGAAGACAGCGATCCGTGTCTGTCGGCGGGCTCGGGAGCTGGGGCTGATCACCCGTCCCTTGGGCGATGTGATCACTTTCTTGCCGCCATTGTGCACGGAGCAAGAGGATCTGGCAGCCATGGTGAAGATCCTGCACCAGGCCATTTACGAGGTGACAGAGAAATGAAAGGCTTGTTTGTCACCGCGACCGACACCGAAGTCGGAAAAACGGTCGTCACAGGAGGTCTGGCAGCGGCGTTAAAAGCCCGGGGATACCGGGTCGGGATCGTCAAGCCGGTACAGAGCGGGCACCCGGCGGATCACCCCAATGGAGATGCGATGCGCTTAAAGTGGCTGGCAGAGCTCTCTCATGCGCCTGAAGAAATCGTGCCTTACGCCTTTCATGCGCCAGTCGCGCCGTGGATTGCCGCACGGCGGGAAGGGAAAATGATCGACCAGAACAGGATTCTGGCTCATGTGCGCCGGATTGCCAGCAGCGTGGATATCCTCTTGGTGGAAGGTGCTGGCGGATTGATGGTGCCCCTGGGGAAGGACTGGAGCATCGCTGACTTGGCGCGGGCAATTGGTTTTCCCCTGTTGATCGTGGCGCGTCCTCATCTAGGCACGGTCAATCATACTGTGATGACGGTACAGACAGCCCGCTCCTATGGTTTACACCCGGTGGGTGTGGTGTTGAACGGTTACCGGATAGAGGAGACGGATCCCAGCATCGCGGATAACCCTGCGATGATTGAATTATTCGGCAAGATCCCCGTTTTGGGCAGGCTGCCGTGGTTGAACGAGATCACGCCGGAAGGACTCAGACATGCCGTTGAAAAAAACTTTGATCTGAACCGTCTGCTTCGTCTGTTAGGATGGGAGGAATCTGTCCTGTGAACAGCAGCTGGGAAACTTTTTTGCAGGAACAGTTGGAACGCCTTGAGGAAAGCGGACGGCTGCGCACTTTGCAACCGGTGGAAGGGGCGCAACAGCCGGTCTTGCGCCGCGGGGACAAGCGACTCATCAATTTGTCATCCAATAATTACCTGGGCCTGGCCGATCATCCCGTGCTCAAGGAAGCGGCAGCAAGGGCCGCTATACGGGGGAGCGGGGCAACCGCTTCCCGCTTGATCGTCGGCCATGACCTGCAAGTGGCGGCATTGGAAGAGAAACTGGCGGCGTTTAAAGGAACGGAAGCAGCATTGTTGTTTGGGAGCGGCTATCTGGCCAATGTGGGGGTTTTGTCTGCGCTGTTGGGCCGCGGAGATGTTGTGTTTAGTGATGAGCTGAACCATGCCAGTATCATTGATGGGATTCGCTTGAGTAAAGCGGATTGTTACCGGTACCAGCATCGGGACATGGATCACCTGGAGACCTTGTTGAAGCAGGCGGCCCAAAGAGGATTCCGCCGCCGCCTGATTGTCACAGACTCGGTGTTCAGCATGGACGGAGATGTGGCCCCGCTGCGGGAGATTGTTTGGTTGAAAAACCGCTATAATGCCGCATTGATGGTGGATGAGGCGCACGGCGGCGGGGTATTCGGCCCGCATGGGGAGGGATATGCAACGCATGCAGGGGTGAGTCAAGAGGTTGACCTGACCATGGGCACCTTCAGCAAAGCGTTTGGCGTCTATGGTGCCTATGTGGCAGGAGGGAGGGACTGGATCCGGTATTTAATCAATACTTGCCGCAGCTTCATTTACACGACTGCGCTGCCTCCGGCGGTGGTCGGAGCGATCGATGCGGCTGTGGATCTCGTTCAGTCCTCGCACCAGCTGCGGAAAGCCCTGATGGCAAAAGCGGAGCGCTTTCGCCGGCGGCTTCGGGAGATGGGCTTTGATACAGCAGGTTCCAGCACGCAGATCATTCCGGTGGTGATTGGCGGAAACAGGGAGGCGGTGGCCTTCAGCCGTGCTCTGGAGGAGCTTGGCGTGTTGGGCGTAGCCATTCGACCGCCGACGGTTCCTGAAGGCACAGCCCGCATCCGGTTCTCTCTGATGGCCAACCATGATGATGAAGATTTGGATGTTGCCCTCGCAGCGATTGGAGCAGTTGGGGAAAAGATGGGACTGATCTGATGATTTTTCTGAACCGAAGATCGCATCATTCGGTTTTTTCGCGTCATTGGCTCCTTGGAATCGCCGGCTGAAGGTGTTTCCAAGGAGCTTTTTTGGCTTCTCGTTGTTGCCGTTTTCAGACCGCAAGGTACAGGAATTCGGTCAACTCTTGCGCCTCTTCTTCACTCAAATCGAAAACATGCGCGATGTACCCTTCTTCTTCCAGATCATCCTGGCCGATGATGGCGCAGCGGCCATTTTGAATCGAGATCACGAGGGATTTCCCATAAAACCGTTCGGAACGCACAATGGCCAGATCAAACCGGTTGCTCTTGCCGACGAAACTGACAAACCGCGTTCTCGTATGTTCTGTGTCATCATAAAGAAAAAACGTGTTTTCATCCATGGTTTCCAACCTCGCTTTTGTATAACCAATCAAGGCGTCCAGGGCCTTTTTGGCGGATTTGGTTATCCTGGTTAGTTCATAATAAACGGATGTCGTCCTTAATCCTTAATTATATATGAGATGCGTGTTTTTGACAGCCAAAAAACGGTTGTGATAAGATGTTACAGAATGTAACGGAGAAGGGGCCTGTCACGTCATGGAAAACGGTTTTGGAAAACGTGTTGCCGAGCTGAGGAACAAGGTGCGGGAACAAGTTCCTTTGATCCAACACATCACCAATGTGGTGGTTACCAATTTTACAGCCAACGGCACCCTGGCGATGGGTGCTTCTCCAGTGATGGCGTATGCCCATGAAGAAGTCGAAGAAATGGTCCGGCTGGCAAATGCCCTGGTCCTGAATATCGGCACGCTGACGGCGGATGAGGTAGAGGCGATGGTGCTGGCAGGACGGGAAGCCAACCGGCGGGGTATTCCTGTGCTGCTCGATCCGGTAGGAGCGGGGACGACCAGGTATCGGCTTGAAGCGGCAAAACGGATTCTGGAACAAGTTTCGATTACAACGGTACGGGGAAACGCCGCAGAAGTGGCTGCCTTGACAGGTTTGGCTTGGGAAAGCAGGGGAGTGGATTCGGTAGGAGAGCATGGAAACCGCATCCAGTTAGCAAAAGATGCTTTCAAGATGCTCGGCATTACGGTAGCGGTGACAGGTCCAGTGGATGTCGTCGCCGGAAAAAGCGGGGTATTAACAGTAGAAAATGGTGTTCCGATGTTGGGCCTGGTCACCGGTACGGGATGCCTTGCCACCGGCGCGGTGGCCGCGTTTACCGCGGTGGAGCAGGATGAAGTGCTGGCTGCTGCCTCCGCATTGGCTTACTACGGCCTGGCCGCCGAGGTTGCTGTGGCTCGTGCCCAGGGACCCGGCAGTTTTCAGATGGCCTTTCTGGATGAACTGTACAGGCTGTCGGATCAGGAACTCAAGGAAGGGGTTCGTATCACCGCTGTCGAGTGGAGGTAGGGACAATCGGTGCTTTACCATGTCGATGTGGAAAAAATTGAGCGGCATTTGCAGTATATTGAGGCCCAACTGCCCATACTGAACCTCCTGTCAGATTCGAAGGAAGCGAACCTGAACGAACCGGTGATTCGCCTGGCGGCCGAACGACTCCTTTACCTCCTGGCGGAGGCGATCACGGATGTCAGTTCGCTCGTCATTGACGGCTTCATGTTACGCGATCCGGGAAGCTACCGGGATATGGTGGAAATATTGGCGCAGGAAGGCGCTTTCTCTGCAGCATACGGTGAACGGCTGGGAGAATTGGTTGCCTTTCGCAGCCGTCTGGTAAGGAATTATTTGGATGTGACGATTCAGGAACTGGAACAGGCTTTGCGCCTGGCTGTACAGATTGCTCCTTCTTTTCCATCCTATATTCGTTCCTTTTTGGCAGAGGAATTGTTCTAGGATGATCCGTATGGCATGGATCGTGTATCTGTTGATTGTCGTTTCATTCCTGGATCTGTTTGTGCCGCTGCCGGTCATTAGCCCCTATGCCCAACAACTGGGGGCAGGCCCGGTGGCGATCGGCTTTGTGATTGGCGCCTATTCGTTGGCCAATCTGCTCGGTAACGTCATGGCGGGAAAATGGATCGATCGTCATGGAGCCAATGGTGTATTGGTTATTGGGATGGCGGCGTCGGCATTTTTTTTGGCGCTGTATTCCTTGGCGCAAAAGCCCTTTGATCTGATCATTGTCCGTTTGCTCCACGGATTTGCCGCGGGCTTGCTGGTGCCAAGCGCCTTTACCCTTGCCTCATGGCGGGCGCAGCGGGGAGAACAGGGGAGAAATATGGCCGTTTCCGGAGCGGCTGTGGGCGTGGCGGCTGTCATTGGTCCGGCGTTGGGCGGGATCTTGAGAGCCAGACTGGGCTATGACGCAGTATTTTGGTTTGTAGCTGCGCTGATGCTGGTGAGCGCCTTTTTATGTTGGGCGATTTTTTCCAGATCGGCTCAAGCGGGACATGAGCCAAAAAAGAAAGAGATGGTCCGGAGATTTCCGGACAAAGTGGACTGGGCGAAACTGTTCCGAAACCCATATGTCACACAAGCTTGTTTGGGGGCTTTCGGGCTGACTTACAGCATTGGGGTTCTTTCGTACATGCTTCCCTTGAAGACGGAATGGTTGGGGTTGAACCGGTCGGCGGCCGGGCTTTTGATGAGCACCTTCGGTTTGGTTGCCATCCTGATTTTCTTGTTGCCCACAAATCGCCTCTTTGATCGAATGGATCCTTTAAAGACGATGTTGTCCGGCATGGCTGTCATTGCCGTTTCCGAACTGGGGCTCGCTTATTTGGCACAAATGGTGCCGTTGTTTGTTGCGATGGGGGTTTATGGGATTGGTTTTGGTTTCCTCTTTCCGTCAATGACCAAGTTGTTGGTGGAACATGTTCCCGACAGCGACCGGGGCAAGGCGTTCGGGCTTTTTTATGCGTTTTATTCCATCGGTGTGATGATCGGTTCCTTTATGATTGGGCTGGTTGCTCACACGCCCCAAGCTGCCTTCATGTGGTCTGCAGGTGTCATGATGCTGCTGGGGTGTTTGATTCTTTGGCAGGCCCAACGGAAACAAAAAAAGCGACAAATCCAAGTGAAATAAGGGCGAAGTTTACTTATCTCCTCCTTTTCAGTACAATAACAGTAATGAACCGTTTCTTGAAGAGGGTGAACCGAGGTGACGGTGGGTATCGGCAGTACACGTGAAGAAATTTTATACCTGCTGAAGAATCGTCCGTATCTTTCTGTGGGGGAAATCGCACAGGAACTTGGCATTACGGAAATGGCAGTACGACGCCATTTGAATAATCTTGAGCGGGATCACTATCTTTCTTCCCACTTGGTCAGGCAGTCGATGGGACGTCCAAGTCGGGTCTATTTTCTGACAGAGAAGGCAGACGATCTCTTTCCAAAAGCGTACCCCACCTTTGCCTTGGAAATCATTGAGGATTTGGAAGCATTAAAAGGACCTGAAGCCGTTCAGCAGCTGTTTGCGCGGCGGGAAGAGAGACTGTATCAGCAATACCAGGACCACGTGAGCGGAGAGGATCTTGACGAAAAGGTCCAGCAGCTGGCGGGACTGCAGGATAAGAAAGGTTATATGGTCAAGTGGGAGAAACAAGGGGAGCAGTACGTTATTAAGGAATATAACTGCCCGATCGCTCGGATCGCGAAGCAATTTCCACTAGCCTGTCAAAATGAAGTCAGTCTGTTTGAACGCCTTCTCGGCAGGCCGGTTCAACAGGTTCAATGCATCGCTCAAGGAGCAACTCATTGCATGTTTACCTTTTCGGCGCATCCAGGCAAGTAACCGGCGCGAGCTTCGGACGAAAGGGTGATGAGCGTGCTCCGTTTTCCAGCTGCAGGAGGCGGGATGATTCAGTTGACCTTTGACTTGCAGCATGTAGAAGCAGAGGCAGCCAGGCACGTCCTGATCTTTCCCAGTTACAATCATCGCTTGCTGATGGTTCATCATCAGACAAGAGGCTGGGAATTGCCGGGGGGCAAGGTGGAAAAGGGTGAACATCCGATGGCAGCCGCCGTCCGCGAGGTGTATGAGGAGTCGGGGGCCGTTCTCAAGGGATTGCAATGGATTGGCCAATATTCCCTTGAGAGCGAACGCTTCCGGTTGACCAAAAACATTTATTATGCGGAGGTTTTGCGGCTCGAACCATTGCCAAAAGGATTTGAGACGGATCAGATTCGGCTGTTTGATGTACCGCCCCATCCTGTTGATGGAAAAACGTTTAGCCACATCCTGCAGGATCGTGTCTATCCTCTCAGCTTGGACTACATTGCGGCGCATTACGAGTCCCGGTGGAAACGGAAAGGGACTGTTCCAAACGCCTAATTAACAATGCGTGCAAAAGGCAGTCGCGCAAAAGGCCATTACGTGTAAAAAATCATCCCGCCTCATTTTGGCAATGAGGCGGGAATTTTTCGGGGACCAACCTTGTTTATTACAGCACTTGCTCCACTTCCACGATTCCAGGCACTTCTTCCATCAGTGCCCGCTCTACGCCTGCTTTCAGCGTGATGGTAGAGGCCGGGCAGCTTCCGCAAGCGCCCATGAGACGCACCTTTACAACGCCATCTTCGACGGCAACCAGCTCAATATCGCCACCATCCCTTTGGATGAAAGGACGCAGTTTATCCAGTACTTCCTGAACCTGTTCTTCGATGGTCGGGTTTTTGGTTTGCTCCATTACTCCCAACTCCTTTCGCGATTTATTTTTATTATAATCCATCTTTGTTTTCAAATCCAATTATTATTTGCCCTTGCGCACTTGTCAGTCTCAAACATGAGGCGTATACTATATTATACAAAATGCAACTGACAAGATGTAAACCGCTTCTTGCCAATGCAATCAGCTCTTTTGGAGAACGACTGTTGAAGCGAAAGGAGGGTGTCTGGAATGCTGACACTGACCGAACCGGCATGCAATAAAATCAAGGAAATGATGGAAAAAGACGGAAACCCGGATCTGTATTTGCGCATCGGGGTTCAGGCTGGCGGTTGTAGCGGGTTCTCGTATGGAATGGGATTCGACGACCAAAAACGCGAGGATGATACCGAGTTTGAGCAGCATGGGGTTCGCGTGTTGGTGGATTCACACAGCGCGAAATATCTTCAGGGGGTCGAAATCGACTACAAGGAGAATCTGATGGGTGGCGGCTTTACGATCCATAACCCCAATGCCATCAGCACTTGTGGATGCGGTCATTCTTTCCGGACTAAAGAGGATGCCGGCCAGCCTGAACATTGCTGACCGTCAAATCATGAGATGATGGGGCTGTCCCAAACGTCAAGCGACGAAAGGGGCAGCCCTTGAATTTTTGTCCCTGGCTTCAGAGGTTGAGATTGCTGCTGTGGCCTGGTTGCAGGCGGGCGCTCGGGTCAATGTATTGTTTGGCATTGCTGACTGCCGTGGGTGCCTCGCCAAAGCCTGTCGCGATCAGCTTGATTTTTCCTGGATAGGTGACGATGTCACCGGCTGCATAGATGCCCGGTATGTTGGTTTCCATCCGTGAATTCACCTTGATGGAGCCGCCCTCAATTTCCAATCCCCAGTTTTTGATGGGACCCAGTGAAGAAACGAAACCGAAATTGACGATTACCGCGTCCACTTCGATCACGTTTGTTTCCTTGGTCTTGTTGTCGATGAGGTGAACCTTTTGAATCTCCGTCTCGCCTTCCAGCGCCGTGATTTCTTTTGGCGTCAAAATGCGGACAGACGATTTTTTCAGGTTCTCGACGCTGTGTTCATGGGCCCGAAACGTGTCGCGACGGTGTACCAGGGTCACTTCCTGAGCGACAGGCTCCAGCATGAGGGCCCAATCCACTGCCGAATCCCCGCCGCCTGCTACCAATACTTTCTTATCCTTAAATGCGTTCAGATCTTGGACAAAATAAAAGAGATTGGTCTTCTCAAAATGCTCGATGTTGTCCAGGGGCAACTTGCGCGGTTCGAAGGCGCCAACTCCCGCCGTAATGATGATCGCTTTGCTGAAGTGAACGCCGCGATTCGTGGTTAGGCGAAAGGTATTGTCCTCCTGTTTTTCCAGTTCCAGGACGCGTTCATTCAGACATACTGTAGGATGAAACAGGTTCATCTGCTCGATCAATTGATCCACCAGTTTCTGTGCGCGGATACGTGGGAATCCGGCTACGTCATAGATGTATTTTTCCGGATAAAGTGCTGCCAACTGGCCGCCCAATTGGGGAAGGCTTTCGATCAGTTTGACGCTGCAGTTCCTGATGCCGGCATAAAAAGCGGCAAACAGTCCTGTCGGTCCACCGCCGATAATGGTGATGTCATACACCTTCTCGTCTACATGTTTCAAATCAGTTTCTACCAATTCGACCATCACTTCACCCCCGAAGAACCTTTCGAAAACGGCAACCTTGTACATTATAAACTGCCGGTGTTATTTAATAAACCCCTTAAAAAAGCGTGTGTAAGAGAAATTGATCGAAGAAAGGTATTTTCCTATGCTTGCCTTGAAAAATCGCCGGGAAAAGCATATCATGATAAAGGATTTATCCTGATTTTGGGACGGAGCTGTACCTCGCAGGAAAGGATGCGTGAATCGTGGCAAAAATACTGATCCTCGGTGGTGGCTACGGTGGGATCATGACGGCCGTCACGTTGCAGAAAAAACTGCACTACAATGAAGCGGACGTCACGCTGGTCAACGAAAACAGCTACCATTATTTTACCACTGAACTCCACATGCCGGCGGCGGGTACTTACCATCACAATCGGGTAAGGGTGCCGATAAAGAGCCTCTTGAATGAGAACAAAATTCGCTTTGTCCAAGGCAGGGTAGCTGCGATTAACCTGCCATCCCAGCAGGTGGAACTGGAAAACGGCGAGTCTTTGGATTACGATTACCTCGTGATTGCACTGGGGAGCGCCCCAGAAACGTTTGGCATACCAGGTCTCCTGGATTATGCTTACGGCATCCGGAACATCAATACGGTGCGCATGATTCGCCAGCATATAGAATATATGTTCGCAAAATATGCCAATGAACCGGAGCGGTTGGAACTTCTGACGTTTATCGTCGGTGGGGCCGGGTTTACAGGAATCGAGTTTGTCGGAGAGCTGGCGGATCGGGTGCCCGAGCTTTGCCGCGAGTATGATGTGGATCGTGAGCTGGTCAAGATTTACAACATTGAGGCGGCCCCTCAGGCGCTGCCCGGCTTTGATCCCGAGCTGGTGGAATATGCGGTCAAGGTGCTTGAAAACAAAGGGGTGACCTTTTTGATTAACACTCCGATCAAGGAGTGCACACCGGAGGGGGTCATCCTCGGCGACGGGCGCGAAATCAAGGCGGGAACCGTGATCTGGACGGGCGGCGTGCGCGGCAATGCGATTGTGGAGAACAGCGGCATCGAGACGATGCGGGGACGGGTCAAGGTGGACGAATACCTGCGCGCTCCTGGAATGGAGAATGTGTTTGTCATCGGGGATTGTTCACTGATCTTTAATGGCGAAGGACGTCCTTACCCACCCACCGCCCAGATGGCGACACAGCAGGGGAAAGCTTTGGCAAACAATCTCGTGGCCTTGCTGCGAGGCTCCCGGATGGAACCATTTCAATACCGTCATCGCGGCACTATCGCTTCTCTTGGAAAAGGAGAAGGAATTGGCATGATCGGCAAGCGGAAGCTGTTTGGATCGTCGGCGGCCTTTATGAAAAAAGTGGTGGACAACCGTTCCCTGTTCATGATTGGCGGCCTGTCCCTGGTTTTGAAAAAGGGAAAGTTCTGATGCCAGAGGTGAACGGATGAATATCGCACAGTTTGTCATATCCATTCCGTTGTTCATGCTTCTGGCGTTTGGGATTGGTTTTATTCTCAACATGCTGGCGAAAACGACCTGGCTGCCGATCCTGCTTTACCTGGGCGTTGTGGCTTATCTTTTCTTCTTCAAGACGCAGGGGCGTTTTGCACTGGTGGATTGGGTCATTTTGTTTGCCGGTTTGGCAGGTTGCGTGCTCAGCGGCATCGTCATCAAGACGCTTCGTCTGCGGGGGTTTCGCATGTTTTAGATGGGCCATGAATTGATTTGCACATGTAATTGTGATAAGATTGCTGTTGAATGCCATATCCTGATTGTAAAGAAAAGTGCATGACGGAGCAGAATCGATGAGCAGGAGAGTAACGGATGGTTGAGCTTCGCAGAGAGCCGGTGGGGGTGGGAATCCGGCAAGTGGCCATCCGTGAAGATCACCTGTGAGATGAAAACCGAACGCGTGAGGCCAGTAGGTTTTTCCGGGACTCCCCGTTACAGGAGTGAGGCGGGCGACGCCTCAAAATGAGTGCCAGCTATTGCTGGAAGAAGGGTGGTAACACGGGAACCTCTCGTCCCTTGGGGATGAGAGGTTTTTGACTTTGAGAGAAGGACTGGTGAGGTGATGCATGATGGGGATTTGGTTCAATACAGCGATGTGGTTGACGCGTTAAATGTGGTAAGCGAAGTGGTACACCGGACGCCGCTTGTCTATTCGAAAACGTTCAGCCTCTGGAGCGGCAGTGAGGTGTACCTGAAACTGGAAAATCTGCAGCGAACAGGCGCGTTTAAAATTCGTGGCGCCTACAACATGATTGCCCACCTTGCCCCTGAAGAGCGGGCCAAAGGAGTGGTTGCAGCATCGGCAGGCAATCATGCGCAGGGTGTTGCCCTGTCTGCTTCTCTCTTTGGCATTCCGGCCACCGTTGTGATGCCGGAGAAGGCTCCCCAGTCCAAGATTGAGGCGACGGAAGGATATGGGGCCAAAGTGTTGCTGCGGGGGACCACATACAATGACGCGTACGAATATGCGATGCAGTATTGCCGGCTGACTGGAGCTACCTTTGTTCATGCATTTAACCATCCGCACGTGATAGCTGGCCAAGGTACGATTGCATTGGAAATTTTGCAAGAGCGCATGGATTTGGACGCCATTTTGGTGCCCATTGGCGGTGGCGGTTTGATTGCGGGGATTGGTGTGGCTGTCAAGGCGATCCAGCCCCAGATGAAAGTGATCGGCGTACAGCCGGCCGGTTCCCCTTCAACGGTTCTGTCGCTGAAGAATGGGCAACGGACCACGCTCTCCTCGATTCAGACGATTGCCGATGGTCTGGCCGTGAAGACGCCCGGAGAACTGACTTTTTCGCTCATCCAAAAAGTGGTGGATGATGTCATCACCGTGACGGAAGAGGAGATCAGCGAGGCCATGTGGCTCTTGTTGGAGAGAAATAAAAACCTGGTGGAAGGAGCGGGAGCGGTCGGCGTTGCCGCCCTGTTGAACAACCGCTGTCCTGGACTGAAGGGTAAAAAGGTGGCCGTCGTCGTCAGCGGAGGAAACGTGGATATGAGCCGCCTGCTGGCCTTGCCGCGCAAGGAACAGTCCGCTCATTTCTCAAGAGAGGACCGGAAGCCGAAAAAGGCCCTTCAGCATGCTTAATCGAATAGGTTGCCGCAAGGCCATAAAAAGAGGGCATTCCGCAGTGGCGTTATCTGCCTTGGGGTGCCCTCTTTCTATTTATTAATATTCCGTTATTATGTTCCGCTTATTCCGCTTTTGCGGCTGTTCCCCACGGGAGGCCTGATGTAGGACTGGAGGCAGAGGCGACGGCTTTTTTGGGGATGCGACCGGCCAGGTAACCTTTGCGTCCGGCAATGATCGCATCACGCATGGCTTCGGCCATGAGAACAGGATCGGCTGCTTGCGAGACGGCTGTGTTGAGAAGGATCGCGTCGGCTCCCAGTTCCATGGCCAGCGCGGCGTCGGCCGGTGAGCCGATGCCGGCATCCACGATCACCGGAACCCGTGCCTGCTCGCGAATCACTTGCAGGTTGTAAGAGTTGAGAATCCCCAGACCGGTACCGATGGGAGAGGCGCCGGGCATGACGGCGGCAGCGCCTGCTTCCTCCAGTTTTTTCGCCAGGACGGGATCGTCCGAACAGTAGGGCAGAACGATAAACCCTTCGCGGACGAGCTGGCGGGTGGCTTCCAGCGTGGCGATTGGATCGGGGAGCAGGTATTTCGGATCGCCGATCACTTCCACTTTGATCATTTCGGAAAGGCCGGATGCGCGGGCCAGGCGGGCGATGTGAACCGCTTCTTCTGCCGTGGTGGCCCCTGCCGTATTGGGCAGGAGCTTGTACTTGGATAGATCCAGCATTTCCAAAAAATTGGGTTCATCGGGTTTGTCCAGGTTGAGTCTGCGGACGGCAAAGGTGAGAATTTCCGCCTGTGAGGCCTCGACCGCTTTGGCTTGAACCTCCAGCGACGAAAATTTTCCCGTTCCTAGCAGGAAGCGGGAGCGAAACGTATAAGGACCGATCTGCCATAGGTCCATGCTGGTAAAACCTCCTTTTGGCATTTGTATTCCTATTCCTATTCCTAAGATCTTGGAGCGAAGGTGCCGGTCAGCCACCTCCGACAAAGTGGACAATTTCGATTCTGTCACCCTCCCGGAGCGGAGCGGATGCGTAGTTTTCTCGTTTCAGAATTTCCTCGTTGTGCTGGACGATGAGAATCTTTTTTCCGATGTTCAGATGATCAAGCAATCTTTGAACGGTATCCACCTCTGAAGGGATCTCGCGGCTTTGTCCGTTAATGTAAAGAAGCACAACTGACCCTCCTTTGTCATGAATCGTCATTATGGGCCGGTTTATCCGCAAAACGGGCGATCTGTTCTTTCAGGGCCATGGCTTCTTGAAGCGGTTTTGAAGCGGACATGACAGCGGAGATGACTGCGATGCCGGCGCAACCGGTAGCCAGCACCTGCGCGGCGTTGTCAGGCGTGATGCCGCCAACGGCAATGACTGGAACGGGAAGTTGATCGACCATGTTTTTCAGGACGGCCGTGCCATGTCCGGGAAGCCCTGGCTTGGAAGGGGTTTGGAAAATGTGCCCAAAAAGAACCCACTGCGCTCCGGATGTTGCCGCTTCAAGTCCTTCCGACAGTGAATGGACCGAGACGCCGGCAGCCATTTCTTGGGATAGATGTGGCTTCAGCGCAGCCAGGGGCACACTGTGGGAGGTGATTTGCACCCCGCCTGCGGCGAGGGCCAAGCTTACGTCCAGCCGATCGTTGATGATCAGTTTGTGGCGGGGAAAACCGGAGCGCAAGAGCTCTTCTCCCCACTCCCACATTTGGCGGGCTGTCCAATGCTTTTCCCGCAGGATGAAACCGTCGATGACCGGCGCAAGCTCGGAGGCGATGCGCAGCAGACGGGCATATTCCCCTGTGCCGTCACTGATTACCAGCAGTACGGGCCTATCCATCAGAGCGGGCATGAACTGTTTCACCCTTCATCTCTCCTCCGGAAACAATAAAAAACACCGCATGGACCAGCGGTGTACAGATCTGCCTTTCTCATCGGCATCCACTCCGATGTTGGCTTCCTCTCCCTACGCTGGCATTATCCAGTACAGGTTCTTACGGTCGATGCTTCAGGCAGCATCCTCTCAGCCGGACCATGTTACCCAGCTCCCGCGTGCCAAACTAATGTATGCGGTTGTGTACGTTACCTTAAGTCTATCAGATTTGGCGGCCTTTGCAAAGAATCAGATCGGCAATGAGCGGTACGTCATGGGCGCATGTTTTTCCGCAATCAGGGAAAGCTATGCTCGGTTTTACCACGAGGCGAGACGAATGGTCTTGATTGCGGAGGTGGGGGGTTCGTGCCCCATTTGGCAAAACGAACATTGTTCTTTCTCATATTGGGATGTGGATGCTGGCTGCACGTTTTGATCGCTGAAGGCATATGGATGTTTCCCCTCGCAACGCAGGTGGAGGAGCCCGTCCAAAGACCGGCGCTTAAACGCGACGTGCGTCAGAGTCAGAACCTGTCTGCCCCGGCTTTGACCCTGGAAACGGTCAAGGAGCCGCAGTATGTCATGGAGCAGGTGAAGGGCCTGCCCACCGTGCGAGTGACGGCAACTGGTTATACGGCGGGTGTGGAATCGACAGGAAAAACACCGGACCATCCAGCCTATGGCATTACTGCGTCCGGTGTACGGGTACGGAGGGATGTGTATTCGACGATCGCCGCTGATCCCAATGTGTTTCCCATGGGCACGATTCTCTATATTCCCGGTTACGGTTACGGTGTCGTGGCAGATACCGGTTCAGCCATCCGTGGCCGTTTGATCGATTTGTATTATGAAACCGTGGAGGAAATTTATGACGAGTGGGGAAAAAAAGAGGTGCAGGTTTATCTGGTCCAGCGGGGAGACGGAAAGGTTACGGAAGAGATGTTGGATGAATTGAACCGCCGTGCCAAGTCGGTTCCGGTTGATGCTCCTACAATTCCGGGTGAATCAGGTTGACCAACGCTTCCAGCCCGGTCAGCAGCCGTTGCGATGGGCGGCAATAGTATCCTTCTTGCAAAATATGCACCCGATTGTTTCGAACGGCTGACATTTGATCCCATTCGGGACGTCCCGTGATTTTCTCCTTTTTGATCTTTTCGATGGGGACTCCGCACCAAACAATCAATACAAAGTCCGGATCCTTCGCGGCGACACTTGCGTGATCCGTTTTCACATTATCTGTCGGCACTTCTGCGAACAGGTTTTCCCCTCCGGCGAGCCGGCTGATGTCCGTCAACCAGTTATCCCTTCCGGGGGTGTACACCGGATTGGGCCACCATTCCCAATAGAGGGTAGGGCGGTATGTGACATGGGTCGTGCGGGAGGCGATGGTTTCCAGTTTCCGCAAAAATTTGTCCGCTTCCTCTTGTCCGCGCGCCGGCACGCCACAAGCGCTTCCCAAAAGACGGAAATTGTCCGCTATCTCGTCGATGTGTTGGGGATTCAGGATGATATAGGGGAGGCCCAGCCGTTCCAGTTCTTCAATGTTTCTCTCCATGCCCGGTACGCTGAGTGAAGCGACGACCAAATCCGGCTGCAGGGCAGCCACTTTTTCGGCATCAATGTTCAAGTCACGGCCGACCCTGGGTTTGGTGTTGACCGCAGGTGGCCAGTCGGAGTCGTCATCCACCCCGACCACGTCATCCCACAAGCCCAACGCCACAAGCAATTCCGTATTGCTCGGGCAGAGGGAGACAATCCGCATCTGTACATCACCTCGATATTGCCATTCTTCAACAGATAATTTATAACGGTGTTAAAAAGGCGACCAGGCATGCACGGCTAGGGCTGTAAACAATCCCAGCCAGCCGCCGGCAAACACTTCCGTGGGCTTGTGGCCAAGCAGCTCTTTCAATTTTTCTTGTCCCTTTTCAGGGTGGCTCCAGTCAATTTCGCTGATGTCTTTCAGTTCCTCTAGCAGCTGGTTCAGGATTGCGGCGTGTTCGCCGGCATGGCGCCGGACTCCTGCCGCATCAAACATGGTGATCACGCTGAAGATGGCACTGATGGCAAACAGGGGGGAATCAAGCCCTTCCTGCATTCCGACGGCAGTGGTCAAGGCGACGACTGCGGCGGAATGGGAACTGGGCATTCCCCCTGTGCTGAACAGCAAGTGCCAGTTCCATTCACGCAAAGCCAGCCAATGGAGCAGGACCTTGATCGTCTGGGCGAAACAGATGGCGGTTAATGCCGCCCATAACGGAAAATTGTACAATAAGTCCATCCTGATCGTCCTTTCCTGCAGACTATTTTATAGTGTGTCGAGGGAAACGTCTATCTGTTTTTCGAGATTCCTGTTTCCTGTTTTTTGTTTTTGGCGGAGAGGAGGTATCAAAAGTGGCAAAGCGTTACCCTGACCTGTATTACCGGTTTTTTGAACAGTTCAATCAGGGGGAATATTACGCCTGCCACGATCTTCTGGAGGAGCTATGGATGGAAGATCGGAGCAACAAATTTTTGCAGGGGTTATTGCAAATGGCTGTGGCCATCCATCATATCCAGAATGGGAACGTGATTGGCGCGCGGCGCCTTTTTCAGTCGGCGCAAGCTTATCTTCAGCCGTACCGTCCCCGCTATTGGGATGTCAATCTGGAGATCGTCCTGCAATATATTGACGAGTGTCTGCGCCTTCTCCCGGCAGCGGATAAAATCAGCGTGGAGGAAGCCCGCCGTCTGTCCCTGCCGGCGTTGGTGCTTCACGTTGAGGAGGGGCCGGATTCTCCAAAAACCTCCATCAAACAATCGGAATCGCTCTGAATCCAAATCATGACGACTGTTTATACTATACGCCAAAACATTGCTGCTGACGAGGAGGCTTTCACTTGCTGTCAAAGGAACATCTGGAACGCTTCAGACAGACCCTGTTGGAACGATTGGATGCTGCCGAAAATCAACTGGAAAAGAATGAGAACTTTGGCTTAAACCGGGCGATGGCCAAGGAGTCGCTGGGAGAATTGTCCAACGTGGATAATCACCCTGCTGATCAAGGCAGTGAGTGGTTTGAACGAGGCAAAGATCTGGCGCTCAAGCGACATGTGGAAAATGAGATCCGGGACATTCAGCGCGCCTTGGAAGCGATTCGGGAAGGCTGGTACGGGCGGTGTGAGGTTTGCCGCCAGATGATTCCGCTGGAGCGGCTGGAAGCGATACCGACAACGACCACCTGTGTAAAACATGCCCACCAGCACGTTTCGGAGTCCCGGCCAGTTGAGGAGAGCGTGATTCGTGAAGCGTTTGGCCGCTATGACGATGATCCGCAAGACGGGCGGGAGGATGCCACGTTTTACGATACGGAGGATGCATGGCAGGATGTGGCCAGATATAATGAACTTGTCGGGGTCAACGAAGAGGACATTGAAGCGGACGAGGCGCGGGGATATGTGGAGGAGATTGAGGGTTTTTTGGTCACCGACCTGTATGGAGAGGAACGGGGCGTTGTGGACAGCAACTTGCGGGCTGAGTATCAGAACATGCTGGATGATGAAGGGGTCATTTCCGTCCTCGGCAACCCAGGTCCGGAAGATTACACGCTCTGGGAGGGATATGTGGACGTGGAGGAGGAGCGTGCCCGATTGAAGAAGGAGGCCCGTTCGCGCAAACCGACAGGAGGAGTTGGATGAAGCTGGAGCCGAATGCACGGAAGGAAACGGCCTCTTCCATGCAGGCCAGGCATCTGCTGAAGGGATTGATCGTCGTCACATTGATCGCTGCTGCCAGTGGCATCTTGTTGTTTTTACCGCCTTTTTCGATTTGGCCGTTGTATCCCGTAACGCTTTCCTTTCACGCTTGGATTGGGATTTTCATTTCCGTTCCCTTTTTTCTCGCCATCCTGATTCACGGGATGGCCTCCCTGCGCAAAGCCGGTCTTGGTCGATGGAAGCGTTCCGGGATGGTTCTCGGTCTTGCTTTTATGCTGGTGTTGGCCACAGGCATCTGGCGCATGATCGAACCGGAACTTCCCGGGTGGCTTCTGGTCGTCCATATCGTATGCGGTTCGCTGGTGATTCTCCTGAGCCTGGTACATGGTGCCCGGGTACGGCTGGATCGCTGAAGATTGTTTTTTCTTGACAGCAGGCATAACCCTTCTTATAATGAGGTTAATCCTTGACAATCTAACAATAGCACACTCTTATCCAGAGCGGTGGAGGGACTGGCCCGATGAAACCCGGCAACCGGCAGCGCGTGCTGCAAGGTGCTAATTCCTGCAGAATCATAGACGATTCTGGAAGATAAGAGTAGAGAGTGAACACAAAACCCTCTTCTCTTACGAAGAGGGTTTTTTGTTAAAACAACCCGATAGAGAAAACGATGAAACCAAGAAACTTTGATGAGAGGGGCTTCAAACCATGGCAGAGGAAACCAAAGCATGGCAATTGGAAACGATAGCTGTACACGCGGGACAAGAACCTGACCCGACGACCGGTGCCCGAGCGGTACCGATCTATCAGACCACTTCCTACGCATTCCGGAATGCGGAACACGCTGCCAATCTCTTTGCACTCAAGGAGACCGGAAACATTTATACCCGGATCATGAACCCGACGCAGGATGTATTTGAAAAACGCATCGCCGCTCTCGAGGGGGGCATCGGCGCTCTGGCTACTTCGTCGGGGCAGGCCGCGATTAGCTACGCCATTTTCAACATCGCAGGCGCCGGAGACGAGATCGTATCTTCCTCCAACCTGTATGGCGGAACCTATAACCTGTTTTCCACCACCTTGCCGAAACTGGGTATTAAAGTGCATTTTGTGGATGGCCGCGATCCGGAAAATTTCCGGCGCGCGATCACGCCGAGGACGAAGGCGCTGTATGCCGAAACCGTCGGCAATCCGCGCATGGATGTACTGGATATCGAGGCTGTCGCCGAGATTGCCCACGAGGCCGGCATTCCGCTGATCGTCGACAACACGCTCACGCCATACCTTTTGCGGCCGATTGACCACGGCGCGGATATCGTAGTGCATTCGGCAACCAAGTTCATCGGCGGGCACGGCACATCCATTGGCGGAGTGATCGTCGACAGCGGCAAGTTTAATTGGGACAACGGAAAGTTTCCCGGCTTGACAGAGCCAGACCCGAGCTATCATGGTCTCTCTTACACCCGCGATGTGGGAGCGGCCGCCTATATCATCAAGGCGAGGGTGCAGCTGTTGCGCGATTTGGGTGCGGCGATCTCCCCCTTCAACGCATTTTTGTTCTTGCAGGGCCTGGAGACCATTCACCTGCGGATGGAGCGGCATAGCGAAAACGCCCAGCGTGTGGCCGAATATCTGGCGGAACACCCGCTGGTGGAATGGGTGAATTACCCGGGGTTGCCTTCTAGTGAATCGTACGCGCTGGCGAAAAAATACCTGCCCAAGGGGCAAGGCGCCATTCTGACATTCGGAATTCGTGGCGGGCTGGAGGCTGGGAAACGGTTTATCGATGCGCTCAAGTTGTTCTCACTTCTGGCCAATGTCGGTGACGCCAAGTCGTTGGTCATTCATCCGGCCAGCACCACACACCAGCAACTGACGCCGGAACAACAGCTAAGCACCGGGGTGACGCCGGAACTGGTCCGTCTGTCGATCGGAATCGAACATGTGGAAGACATTTTGGCAGATTTGGAACAGGCCTTGCAAGCGAGCCAGGCGTAGTCAAACAATAGCGTGTCTTGATGAGCAGGTTTGATTGGAAACAATGGAAGAGGTGAAGAAGCATGGGGATGGAAAGCCGGTGTTGAAAATTAAGGAGCGGGAAGAGGTGGATGGCTGCCTGAAATTGGCCGATATCGGCGATTTTCAGATGGAAAACGGGGCTGTTTTGCCGGAAGTGAAAATCGCCTACGAAACTTACGGGCAGCTCAACGAGAAAAAAGACAACGCCGTGTTGGTCTGTCACGCGTTAACCGGAAATGCCCATGTTTCAGGAACTGCCGGTCACCCTGGGTGGTGGGACGGCCTGGTTGGGCCGGAAAAATGGCTGGATACCGACCAGTACTTTGTCATCTGTTCCAACGTGCTTGGCGGCTGCAGCGGCAGCACCGGCCCGGCCAGCCTGAACCCAAAAACGGGAAGACCTTATGCGACGAGCTTTCCAACAGTCACCATTCGTGATATGGTGCGCGCCCAGAAGGCGCTGTTGGATCAACTTGGCATTCCCCGGCTGCGCTGTGTGATTGGCGGTTCGATGGGCGGAATGCAGGTGCTGGAGTGGGGGATCCTTTACCCCGACTTTATGGACTGTCTGATTCCCATTGCGACAGCCGCCCGCTTTTCGCCCATGGCCATCGCGTATAACCATGTGGCGCGGGAAGCGATCATGAGCGATCCGGCCTGGCAGGGCGGAGAATACTATCCGGGCCCGGGACCGGTGAAGGGATTGTCGATTGCCCGTGCGGTCGGCATGATCAGCTATCGTACGGCGGAACTGTTTGAGGAGCGGTTTGGACGTCGTCTGCAGCAGAGTGAGGAACCGCAAAGGGAACTTGATTTTCATTCCACCTATGCCGTGGAAAGCTACTTGCGATACCAGGGGGAAAAACTGGTTCGGCGCTTTGACGCCAACAGTTACCTCTATCTGCTGAAAGCGATGGACACGCACGATATTTGCCGGGATCGCGGCAGCCTTGCGGAAGTGCTGAATGTGATACAGGCAGAGGTGTTGTTGATCGGTGTGGAGGAAGATCTCCTCTATGAAATTTCCCACCTCCGCAATTTGTATCAGATGCTCAAAAGCCTTTACAAAAGAACAAAAATGTTGACGTTCAGCTCGCCGTTCGGTCACGACGCATTTTTGGTGGAAACCGATCTGATCGGACCCGTCGTGAAACAAGTGTTGATGCAGGGTGTCTAACAACCGTTGGTGTTACATCCACTGTCGGGAAACATCCCGTCAGTGGGTGCTTTTTTCTTTTACGCCGATCTTTTTATATGAAGGAGGATGCCGCATGGAGTGGCTGGTATGGGGAATCATCCTGTTCCTGTTTGTGGCCAGCTTTGTCGGTTTGGCAGCGCCCATCATCCCATCCACCCCCCTGATTCTGGCCGGATTTTTGCTTTATCAGTTTTTTATCGGCGATGCTCCTTTGGGATGGGGGTTCTGGCTGACGACGCTCGCCCTGACTGTTCTCAGTTTTGTGATTGATTATGTATCCAGCGGCCTTTTCGTGAAGCGCTACGGAGGCTCGAGAGGTTCCTTCTGGGCTGCTGTCCTTGGTGTGATGTTTGGTCCTTTTCTTTTGGGGCCTTTCGGCTTGTTGCTTGGACCTTTTTTGGCGGTTGTGTTGGTCGAGTTGTTCCATCATCAGAAGATCACGCAGGCGATCCGCGTGGGGGCAGCTTCTGTCGTCGGGTTTCTGGGAGGCAGTTTGTTTCGCGGGTTGATCCATCTGGGGATGATCATTTGGTTTTTTGTTCTGGTTTTTTAGCCTTTCTTTGACCCTTATCTATTTTTGAAGCGGTGGGCATGGGTAACTCTGCAAGTGGTTTTGCATACATATAACATACATCATAAATAAAATCGCGACTATAAGCCCTCTTTTAGGATGGAGAATATATCCCACGCCACCGAATACATTTAAATTATCGACACCTGAATCGATTTCATGGTAAGATAATTTAAATAAAAATTTAATTTCAAATAATGTCATGCGTTCCATTGCTGAATTGAACATGTCTTTGTTGTATGTTTGCTTTCCAAAAGGGAGGAGGCTCTATGGATATCTTAAAACGTATCGAGGAACACCTGAGCCGTGAAGAAAAGCTGAGATGGGAAGGTACATTTGCCGAGTATCTGGAGATTGTGAGAAATCATCCCAATGTCGCCCAGACTGCTCACGCTCGTGTATATAACATGATTGCCAGCGCAGGCATAGAGGAAGTGAATGGCCACCGCCGATACCTGTTTTTCAGTAAAGAGATTTTTGGCTTGGACCGGACCATTGAACGATTGGTGGAAGAATATTTTCACTCGGCGGCCATGCGACTGGACGTCCGCAAGCGGATCTTGCTGCTGATGGGGCCGGTCAGCGGTGGAAAATCGACGATTGTCAACCTCCTGAAACGGGGACTGGAGGCCTATTCACGAACCGATGAAGGGGCGTTGTACGGAATCAAGGGCTGCCCGATGCATGAAGAACCCCTTCATCTGGTTCCCGCAGAGTTGCGCCCGGAAGTGGAAAAAGAGCTGGGAGTGAAAATTGAGGGGGAGCTGTGCCCCTATTGCCGCCTGATGGTGGAGCAGGAATACAACTGGCGGGTGGAGGAGGTACCGGTTGAACGGGTGCTGCTCTCGGAAAGCCAGCGGATCGGGATCGGCACCTTCAGCCCTTCGGATCCGAAGTCCCAAGACATTGCCGATCTGACTGGGAGCATCGATTTTTCAACAATCTCCGAATACGGCTCGGAGTCAGACCCAAGAGCTTACCGTTTTGATGGGGAGTTGAACAAGGCCAACCGGGGGATCATGGAGTTTCAGGAAATGCTGAAAAGCGACGAGAAATTTCTCTGGAATCTCTTATCGCTGACACAAGAGGGCAACTTCAAGGCGGGCCGCTTCGCCTTGATCTCAGCGGATGAACTCATCATTGCGCACACCAACGAATCCGAGTACAAGGCGTTCATCAGCAACAAGAAAAATGAAGCCCTGCAGTCAAGGATAATCGTCATGCCGATTCCCTACAACCTGCGGGTATCGGATGAAGAGAAGATCTACGAGAAACTGATTCGCCAAAGCGACCTCGGCCACGTTCACATCGCGCCGCATGCGCTGCTGGCCGCCGCCATCTTCTCGATCCTGACGCGCTTGAAAGATTCCAAGAAGCAGGGGATGGACCTGATTAAAAAGATGCGCCTGTACGACGGCGAATCGGTGGAAGGATTCAAGGACAGCGACGTGGAAGAGCTGCGGAATGAATATCCGGAAGAGGGGATGGACGGAATCGATCCGCGTTATGTGATCAACCGGATCTCCAGCGCCTTGATTCGCCGTGACACCGAATGCATCAATGCCTTGGATGTGCTGCGCGCTTTGAAGGACGGCTTGGATCAACACCCTTCCATTACCAAGGAAGAGCGGGAAAAGTATCTCAACTTCATTGCTTTAGCCCGTAAGGAATACGACGAACTTGCGAAAAAAGAGGTTCAGAAGGCGTTTGTTTATTCATATGAAGAATCAGCAAAGACCCTTCTGGAAAACTATCTGGACAATGTGGAGGCTTATTGCAACTGGACAAAAATTCGCGATCCCCTGACTGGCGAGGAGCTTGATCCGGATGAAAAGCTGATGCGTTCCATCGAGGAACAAATCGGCATTTCGGAAAATGCGAAGAAAGCGTTCCGGGAAGAAATTTTGATTCGCATCTCGGCCTATGCGCGAAAAGGGAAAAAGTTTGACTATAATTCACATGAGCGTCTGCGGGAAGCGATTGAGAAGAAGCTGTTTGCCGATTTGAAGGATGTGGTCAAAATTACCACTTCCACCAAGACGCCGGATGAGAGCCAGTTGAAAAAAATCAACGAGGTGACGGCACGACTGATTGATGAAAACGGCTATTGCCCCATCTGTGCCAATGAGTTGCTGCGTTATGTCGGCAGTTTGTTGAACCGTTAAGTTAAAGATGAAGAATCCCGGTTGGCGGCACTGATGAGGTGTCGCTTTTCGTTCCCTATCAAATCTTAAACAAGGGGGGCATTGCAAGTGAATCGAACGCCGTTTACGGTTTCACGCGACGATTGGTCCCTCCACCGAAAAGGATACCAGGATCAATTGCGTCATCAGGAGAAAGTACGGGAGGCCATTAAGAAAAACCTGCCCGATCTGATCAGCGATGAAAGTATTGTCATGTCGGATGGAAAGCAAATTGTGAAAATCCCGATCCGTTCGCTTGAGGAGTACCGCTTTCGCTACAATTTCAACAAGCAGAAACACACCGGACAAGGGAACGGAAAATCAAAAGTTGGCGACATTCTCGCAAGAGAAGCGGATGGCCATCCTGGCCAAGGGCAGGATGGCGGCGCGGGGGACCAGCCCGGCGTGGATTACTATGAAGCGGAAGTGACACTGGATGAAATTGAAGAAATGCTTTTTGCGGAACTGGAGCTGCCCAATCTGCAGCGCAAAGAAGAGGATCAAATGGTGGCGGAGGACATCCAGTTTGTCGATGTGCGGAAAAAAGGGCTGATGGGGAATCTGGACAAAAAACGGACGATCTTGGAGGCGATGAAACGCCATGCGGTAAAAGGCGGAAAGGGACTCGGGGCGATCACGCCCGACGACTTGCGTTTCAAGACCTGGGAGGAAGTGGAGCTGCCCCATTCCAATGCCGTAGTCATCGCCATGATGGACACGAGCGGGAGTATGGGCACATTTGAAAAATACATCGCGCGCACTTTTTTCTTCTGGATGGTTCGGTTTTTGCGAACCAAGTATGAAAATGTGGAAATCGTTTTTATCGCGCACCACACGGAGGCGAAAGAGGTCAACGAAGAGGAATTTTTCACGCGCGGTGAAAGCGGCGGAACCATTTGTTCGTCCGCTTACCGGAAGGCGCTGGAAATCATGGATGAGCGGTATCCCAGCGAACGGTACAACATCTATCCGTTCCACTTTTCAGATGGTGACAACTTGACCTCCGATAACGAGCGGTGCGTGAAGCTGGTAAAGGAAATCATCGAACGGAGCAACATGTTTGGCTACGGTGAAGTGAACCAATACAACCGGCACTCCACCCTGATGACAGCCTATCGGCAGATTCAGGATCCGAAGTTTGTCCATGTGTTGATCCGCGAAAAGGTAGACGTCTACGAGGCCCTCAAATCTTTTTTCAGGCCACGGTCAGTCGCCTAGGGAGGGGTGTGCGTGAAACAGGATGAGATCAAGCTGTTTGAACGGGCGATTGAGGAGATCGCCGAGGTGGCCAGAGGGTTTGGTCTGGATTTTTACCCTATGCGTTTTGAGATTGTGCCGGCCGATGTGCTGTATACCTTTGGCGCATACGGCATGCCGACCAGATATAGTCATTGGAGCTTTGGCAAAGCCTTTCACCGCATGAAAATGGACTACGATTTGAACCTGAGCCGCATTTACGAGCTGGTGATCAACAACGATCCGTGCTATGCCTTTTTTCTGGAAGGCAACAGCCTGATCCAGAACAAAATGATTGCCGCCCACGTGATTGCCCATTGCGACTTCTTCAAGAATAACATCCGTTTTAGCCAGACCAACCGGCAGATGGTGGAAAGCATGGCCGTATCTGCCGAACGGATTCGCCAGTATGAGATGGAATATGGATCACAGGAAGTGGAAAAGATTCTCGATGCCGCCATGTCCATACAGGAACATATTGACCCTTCCTTGGTGAAACCACCGCGCCGCCCGCCGGAAGAGAAGACGCGCTCGCGGGGAGAGCGGCCCAAGCCGCGCACGCCTTACGATGATCTATGGAAGTTGGATGGGACGCCAGAAACGCCGCGGGAGGAGCGGCGACGCCGTTTTCCGGAACAGCCGCAGAAAGATCTGTTGCTCTTCATTTTGGAGCACAGCCACGAGTTGAGCGAATGGCAGCGGGATATCCTGACCATCGTGCGGAATGAAATGCTCTATTTCTGGCCGCAAATTGAGACCAAGATCATGAATGAAGGCTGGGCTACCTACTGGCACTTGCGGATCATGCGGGAACTGGATTTGACGGAAGAAGAGACGATCGAATTTGCCAAGCTGCACAGTTTGGTGGTACAGCCCTCACGGCACACGATCAATCCGTATTACCTGGGTGTAAAAATATTTGAGGATATTGAAAAGCGCTGGAACGAGCCGACAGAGGAGGAACAAAAAAGGTACGGCAGAAAGCCGGGGAAAGGGCGGGAGAAAATTTTTGAGGTTCGTGAAATCGACTCGGACATTTCGTTCTTGCGAAACTACCTGACGAAAGAATTGGTGGAGGAACTGGATCTCTACATTTACCAAAAAGTGGGCAATGATTGGATGATTGTGGAAAAGGACTGGGAAAAAGTTCGTGATCAGATGGTGGCGGCCAAGGTCAACGGCGGATTCCCCTATATTGTTGTGGAAGACGGGGACTACCTGAAAAATGGCGAGCTTTACCTGAAACACCAATATGAAGGGATCGAGCTGGATCTGAAGTACGTGGAACGCACGCTCCCCTATGTCTACACCCTCTGGGGACGGACCATCCATCTTGAAACGGTGGTCGAGGAGCGGCCCGTGCTGTTTACCTATGACGGAAAGCGGGGCCACCGGAGATTTTTATAGAACAGTCCTTCATGCATGCAGCGTCATGACGGCGGTGCCTTTTTCTTTATCTTTGGCCATGCAATGAATCGCAATGGGTCATGAGGGCACGTGCATCGGTTGACGGCTTTTTCCGTAAGGAATGCACATCGGAAATCCATACAATGGGCATGGCGTAATTTGGCAATCCATATTGAACACCGTTTGCACCAATTCCCTCGTAATAATCTCTTCCGGCTTGCCCTGGGCATACACGGAACCTCGATGGATGGCGACAATGTGATGCGCATAGCGGCAAGCCAGGTTTAAATCATGCAGCACCATGACGATGGTGCATTTTTCTTTTTCGTTCAGGTCATACAACAAATCCAGAATCTCAATTTGATGGGTCATGTCCAAATAGGTGGTCGGTTCGTCCAGAAGGATGATGTCCGTGTTCTGCGCCAGGTATCCTCGACGATCTGGAGAAATATTTTTTGGATAACAAGTAGATGGAGCTTCTCGAAAACGTCTGGCAAGGAAAAAGGGGCTGCCCCAAGTCGTAGACTTTTGGGTCAGCCCCTTCATGCTGCCTTGATTTCATGCTGCCTTCCCTTCATGCCGCCTTCAATCGAGCGATTG